>JAJYTS010000119.1 GCA_021792935.1 Bacillota bacterium
ATCAGGGCCGGGAGTCGCCCGACGCGTTGGGATCACCCTGGAGTTTCTCGCGGACGGGCTCTGAGTCCGGTAGAACTTATTATTGTCACGAATTGACGACAATGACTTTGCCGAAGACCTGGGTGCCCCCGCGCCTACCGTCCATCGAGACCGCGGTCGTAATCGTGATCCCCTCGTCCACCAGGTCTTGTGGATCATCCTGTACCGTGTGCCCCCTGACGATCACGCGCACGCCGACGGGTTCTGGCCTCCCGCCCACACCCCAATCCCGCGCTTCGCCTCCTGTCTCCGTCGGATGACTCCCACGCGATGTGATGGGCCCGCGTGGACATCCTTCCCCGAGCGACAGCTCGGGGTATCCACCGCCAAGATTCGGACCACGCTTCGGCCTCGAGTCTCCGCGTTGTGGCACCCCTGACCCCCTAAAGGAAGTTAGCGGTCTGCCGTACACGGGGCCCTTTCAATCCAGACGACGTCTCTCGGTCAATACATATGTTTGAACACAGCGTATCATGGTCCCCGCGCCGAGTCAATCCATCAGAGGAGTGGTGTCGAACGATTTGCCCTCGGAAATGGTCAGGGATCCACGCAAGGTTCCCCGCTCGCATGGTGGCTGACGCCCTGATGCCGCCACGCCTTGAGAAATGTATGGATGGGGGTAGACTTACCGCGCCGCCTCAATCAATCAGGGCAAGACTTTCAAATTGTTCTTGTTCATGGAAAGTCGAGAGTATTATACCATGTTCCCATAGATAATTATATATTATAAGTAAACAGTTTGAACCTCCTGATATGTTATTCGTGTTCCATAACGCGGAAAGCGCGGCGAATGTGTCACAGCTCCAAACAATGAATCGCCGCCTTGATCCTCGAATCTCCCGCTAGGGAACAGCATGCAAAGAGCTGTGCCCCACCACGCGCACACCGACCCAACGCAGAGCCGAAAAACCTGGTGTGTCTGTTCATGGCTGCAGCATTTGGTGCCGCTAATGATGCAGATCTCGGGGGGATTGCTTTGAGCCGTGAGCTCTTGGGCCGGTAAACGACGTATCCGGGATACTGCGACCTAGTCGTGGCAACGATAACGTTTCATACGTATCCGCCCTCGGGGCGGATTTGTCTTTAGAACATGGGCCCGTTGGGTTCTCCCAAAAAAACGACTGCAACACCTACTACGCGCCTTGCACCGTCTGGGATCGGTGGGTTGGTCAGTGTTAAAGGGGGCGAGGGACATTACCTAGCCCCCTATCCGGGCTTGACGACAAAGTGATTCCGTCTACCCAAGCAAGCGGAATTGCAGTGAGGACCACGGATTTCACCAATCTGAGACGATACAGCGATGATCCGGAAGGTGCACCGCGCTGTCATCGGCGAGTTTTACTATCGCTGGAAAAGAAGTGCCACAGTAGCGGTCCCGCACCCTCCAATTCTTTGGAATTGCCGTTTTCTGCCCGGGCTTCTCTTTGGCCCTCTGCATGCACACGCTTATCTCACCTAAAATTGGCGGCGAGGACTCAAGCGGTAAGGCCGGGAGAAGTAGATTGTCACCAAACTACTGACCAGGCATAAAGTGTACGGAGATTGGTCCAGAAGGAGGCATTCAATGATGCAGACTGGTGGCATTGCGGATTCGCCCGACGTCGCCATCGACGGTTTGCCCATTCATGACTTTGGAAGCCGCCATCTTCGGCTCATGCGACCATACCAACGCGGAACGGACGTCAAGATTCTTCAAATCAAACTTAAGGTGCAAGATGGCTTCGATCCTGGACCTATCGACGGCGTCTTCGGCCCCCGCACTAATCAGGCGGTTCGTTCCTTTCAGCAATATTACCGGTTAACTGTGGATGGTATTGTTGGGCCGGGAACCTTTTGGTGTTTGGGCGAATCTACCGGCCCCTATTTGGGAGGAGCCCCTCGTTTGGGGGGTCGAGTTCTCAGAGAAGGGATGCGCGGGGGGGACGTGTGGATTCTACAGAGCCGGCTGAATATTGCCGGCGAGACCGGTGTGGGGGTTGCATCGGGAGTCTTCGACGCTGTTACAACCACGGCTGTCAGGGAATTTCAGCTCCGCTATGGCCTGGTTTCGGATGGGGTTGTCGGACAGATAGCCGTCTTTCATCTGAAACTACGTACTTGGCTTGGTGGACGACAGCTCGTATCAAGGACAAAAGGATGCGACGTCCGTCAGTTGCAGCGCTGGCTGAACTCGATTGTGGGCGAGCCAGTTCTGACCGAAGATGGCTTCTTTGGCCCGGCAACCGAAGCCCAGGTCCGCACGTATCAGAAATCTGTAGACATTGGGGCGGACGGAATCGTGGGTCCGGTGACGTTCCACAATCTCGGCTTCGCGACTAATGGAATAGGGACGGAGGAAGGCCGCATCCTTTTTCGCCACCAATATTTGGAAACCAACCTCTGGTCGATCCGGAGCCGTACCCCAAGGCATGGAATCCTCAACCTCACCGGTGAGCTGAGCATACAACCATGGAATCCTGTCTGGTCTCCCAACGGGCAATGGATCGCCTACGTCGGGGAAGACAACCAGCTTTACCTAATACCGGGCAGTGGGGGGACACCCAAGGTTTTGACTGATGATGTTGAGTTCTACGAGGAGGTATCCTGGTCCCCTGACAGCACCACCATTGCGGTGACCAAAACGGGAGGCAACATCTATCTTGTGGATAGGGTGACGGGCACAGCGTCGTTTCTCGTGAAAGGTACCTTCCCCGTGTGGTTTCCTTCCGGCAAACGGCTCGCCTTTGCCGGTGGCGGAGAAGAGGAACTAGCTCTCAAGGCAATTAACACGAACGGAACCGGATTAATAACGATCACAACCCAGACCCCGCCGTACCATGTTCTCATGATATCCCCTGACGGTGCGAAAATTCTCTACACCACACCTGGAGCCAGTATTTCGATCGTCATGATTGTCGATGTGGCAACAGGACGAGTGACACAAGTGCCTTCGGGCCCTCTGAGCAAAGATTATTGTCCAGTTTGGTCCCCCAACGGGCGGCTTATTGCTTATAGTGCAACAAACTTCAACGAAACCCTGAAGTACTTTAGCCTTCTGCGGGTTGCGGATGACCAGGGGAAAATCATTATGGACATTGGCCTGCATCAAGTCTTTTCCACGTGTCGGATCACGTGGGGCCCCTATAGCGACCGGATCGCCTATGTTGGGAGTGTTCCGGGCAGCGAGAGCACAGACATTTACTCTTTGCCTCTGTTTGCCGCATTCGCCACGGATCTCACGGAGGAAGTGGATAGTGACCAGCCTATGTGGACGGCTACTCGCTGATGTTCGCTTTTTATACCCTCCCCAAAGGCTGAATGCCGGGGGGTTCCCGGCGTCGGGTTCCTGCTTCCTCGCATCACGGCTTCTGAGAGCTACTGGTCGATGATCCACCGCAGGGTGCCCCCTAGGAACACCGAGCGCGTCCTGCCCTGCATGGTGAACAAATCATTTGCTTTAAGAGAGATAGCTTGATCTTTGCCTTCGATCTGTGCCATGTAGCATGTTTGGCGCTAGCGGGCGGTGGTCTGACCGAGCCCTTAAGGCTGGGGCTTAACGCCGAAATTTGATAAATAATATTGGATACCCATACGGCTGCTTGCCATTGGATGACTTGGTTAGCCTTAACGCCGAGGTCACCCACGTGCTCGCCCGTAAGGTTTGTAACGTGGAAAGTCAATAATGTCGACTGGAACCAGCAACTACGACAAGAGCTAAGCCGCTGGCAACCCCAAGAGCCAGTTGTTCCATTGTGCGCCCGACCGGAACAATTCGACTCTGTTTCACCTTGTATTTCGCACCCCTCCTTAGCTGAGCCTGAATGATAAGACGTCCCTGCGGCTCATCCGGAAGGAACCCGGATAAACCGTCGGGAATCCATCCCGACCAACAAGAGGGCTTGGCGTTGGACGAGCGTGAGGGCACTCCGGCTCCGCCACCGGGTTCCGTCAGCCGCCCGCCAATGAATGATTT
>JAJYTS010000120.1 GCA_021792935.1 Bacillota bacterium
GGCGAGCGGCACCTGGAAAACCTGGTCCGCGCCCACGGCCAGAGGGATGCGGAGGAAGTTTTCCGGCATATTAGACGGCGCCACCACCACTACCACAACCGGCATGCGGTAGCGGTCCTTCAGTTGTAGAGCGGTTTCCAGGGCGTTTTCATCATAGGGCCCGAAACTTAGATGCGATTCCTCCACCCCAAATGCCGGAGTTTCAACTTCTTCGCGAGTCAGTGGAACGTTAGGGTCATGGATGGGCTTCATCAATACGACAATGGTCATGGGTGCGCACCTCGCTGGCAAGTAGCTAATAAGTCTTTAACGTCTGTCCCGCTGGACGCTCCCGACTCTCCTGAGGTGACCAGGCCTACCGGGTAAGGTGGGCCTTGTTCTTAGGAAACAGGATGGGCAACGCGTGCGTGATATTGCTTAAACTGGTAGACGACATCCTTCCAAGCGGCTTGAACAGCGGCTTGGGCCGTTCCTAAATAACCCGCGCGGATGGATGCTTCCACCGCTTCCGGTTCATCCAAAAGACTTTCTCCGACAAGAAGACGGCTGACATAGTTTCGCCCCGCTTCGGTGATGAGTGAGCAGGATGCCTCAAGAATCACCCCGTGGCGAACTTCCACGATGAGGGCGAGAGACAGGGTGGAGTACATGTCCGCGGCCGTCATGCCTTTGGGGGGCTTGGCGTGGCCCACAATAAACACTGTTTTCGGCACTCTTTTCCCTCCTGGCATGTGTCTTATCCTCTTAAGCGCCGGGCTAAAGAGGGTTTCTCCGCGGTCCCGGGCCTCCGTTGTCCAGAGCAAGAGGTGAGTCAAATAGGGGGCGGACCCGGACAATTCGGCTCCGCCCCAAGGCGAGCTATACGGCGCTTTGGCTTAATTGCTCCAAACGGCGTTGGCTGGTTTTGGGGCCAAAGATTCCTGCCACCAGCGCGACAATAATCCAGCAGGCGCCTACGTAAATAAATACGCTTCCGTACCCACTGGAAGTATAGAGGGCAGCCACGATCAACGGCCCCAGGATATTAACCAGGCGGCCAATTCCGTAGTTGAATCCCACGCCTGAGGCCCGCGCCTCGGTGGGGTAGAGTTCGGGGGTGTACGCATAGACGATCGGTGCGAAGAATTGGATGGAGAGAACCATCAGAAATCCAAAGATCATGATGAGAGCCGGCGTAAAGGTGAGACCGTAAATAAATCCGAAGACGCACGCCGCCAGCGATGCCGCTACCAAGAGCCATTTCCTGTCGATGACGTCGGCGGTGGTAAAGGCGACCAGCGCTCCCAAAGGAGCGGCGACGGCAATCACCGACGAGTAGGTGAGGGTGCTCACTAGCGAGATGCCATGAGCCGCCAGCAGAGTGGGAACCCACGCGACAAAGCCGTAAAATCCCAGCGTTTGAAAGATCCAGATGGCCAGCAAAAGGAATGTGCGTCCCTTATAAGACTTGCCAAACAGTTCCCCATAAGGAACACCTTTAATGGTGGGACTCGCCGTCGGTGTTTCGGCTTCCGGCAGAGTTCCCATCTGTTGCTGCACCCGCGATTCGATGCGCGACATGACGGCGTTGGCGGCGTCAGTATCTCCGTGAATTTCAAACCAACGGGGAGATTCTTCCATGGCCCGGGTAAACAATAGGAAGATAATGCCCAAGGCTCCCCAAACAAACACCAGCCGCCACGCCCAGGGAGCGGCGGGAACGATCAGGCGCGCCACCCAGGAAGTGGCGGGAATCCCAATAAGCCCGAAGGTCATGCAAAGGGCTTGATATCGACCCCGTGACTTGGTGGGGAATAGCTCGCTAATATAGGTGTTGGCAACGATCGTCATGGAGGAGAGGCCAACCCCGGTTAAAAAGCGGAATATTCCTAGCGACATAGGGTTCCAGGCGATGGCATTGAGAAGCGAGAAGATTGAATAGAAGGCCACCATCAGTATTAGAGCGCGCCGACGGCCGGTCTTGTCGGCAAACCATCCGCCGATCACGGCGCCTAAAAACATCCCAAGGAAAGAGGCTGAGGTAATAAACCCGATAATGCCTACGGAAAGATGCCACTGCTTTTCCAGAGCGGGCGCGACGTAAGCGAAGGTGTTGAGGTCGCCTAATTCAAAGAAATAGGCTAAACACAGGGCGACAACCACTCCCATGTGAAACTTGCTTATCGGAAGCCTATCCAACCGATTGGCAATGTTTGCGCTGTGAGAGCTTTTTGTTATCATAAGCTCACTCCCTTGTTCAACTGGCATAGGACGCGGATTTGCCCGGTCCATATATTTCTATTGATGAGAGTCCGTAAGGATATCTGCCGGGATAATTTAAAAGACGCGTTGGCCAATTGGGCAAACAACGCGGAATCCGTGTGGTCATGCGGCTAGAGGGAAGATTATCGAATGGGGAATTTTGCAGGGTAAACATTATATGCTATGCCCCTCTCAGCCAAAATTTGGACACCATCCAAATTCCGGAGGAGCATGAGCCGATTGTCTTACCAACGACTCTCCTTCGCGGCAGCTAAGCCTTTGGATATGACCAAGCCGACCTAGCTTTGGCTGAATTTTACATCCGGTTAATTATTTTCGCAAGTGGTGCGCAAGCCTTTCAATAGGAAAAATTGGACTTTTAGCCCTTGAGCGCGAGGCGTTTTTCCTGAAAAATAGTGGCTTTCTGAGGGTTTGCCAGCTTTTAGCTGCGGTACCCCCGGGGGGCTTGCGCTACCTTGGTATAATGGTTGGCAATAGGTGGAGGTGGACACAATGCGCCCGTCAGTTACTCAAGAACCGCAGCCGTGGCAGTCGCGTCAAGGATTCCCTTGGGAGGGGATTCAATATTTCCCGGGAATTGAGCCTTTTATTACTGACGGAGGCGCTATTATTCAAGAGTGGCAGCTAGCCTATGAGGAATGGGGACCCGCGACCGGAAGCCCGGTGGTGATTTTTCATGCCCTGACCGGGGACAGCCATGTGGCGTCCCATTCCCCCGGGGGACCGCCCGGCTGGTGGGAGCGGGTGGTGGGTCCTGGATCCGGGTTAGATACCAATTGCTATCATGTCCTGTGTTTTAATGTCTTGGGGGGCGCGATGGGATCGACGGGGGCGTGGTCGCGGGATTCTCAGGGGAAGCCTTGGGGAAGCCGTTTCCCCAACCTTTCGCTGTTCGATATGGCCCGCAGCGCGCAAGCGTTGATGTCGGCTTGGCATCCTGGCCCCGTGCGCCTGATTGGCGGCTCCATGGGTGGAATGCTGGCGTACGCCTATGCGGCGCTTTACCCGGAGCACGTGCGCGCCCTGATGGCGATTGGCGCTCCCGTTCGTCATGAGTCTTGGGCTATTGCCTATCACACGGTGGGGCGGTCCGCCATTTACCGCGACCCCTGTTTTAAGGGCGGCGACTATTATGACGGCCCTTTCCCCGAGAGCGGGCTGGCGGTGGCGCGTATGGCCGACATGGTTTCCTATCAGCATCCGCTGGCCATGGCCAAAAAATTTGGCCGCCGCAAACGCGGACCCGATTTCCGGGATTTTGAAGTCACGACCTACCTTAACTACCAGGGTGAAAAGCTGGTGGGCCGTTATGACGCCAACACGTATCTGGCGCTGACGCGCGCTATGGATGAGTTTGGTCTGGAAGAATCCCAGATGGAGCGGTTGCAAGAGACCCGGGTGTGGATGGTGGGGATGGAAAGCGACCTCTTGTACATGCCTGAAGAGATTCAGGCGCATTATGACTTGTTGGCCGCCCACGGCGTGCCGGTTCGTCTGGCTTGGCTTAAGGAGTCCTGGGGGCATGACACGTTCTTGGTCGATCAAGAACGCACTGGCGGTTTGGTGGCGCAATTTTTGCGGGAGACCGACACATAGCGGAGAAGCCTTTCGGATACCCTATCAGGAATTCTTGACTGTGGAGGGATCCGGTTGACTCATCGCCACTATCTGGTAAAAACAACTGTGGGTACTTACCGTGCCACCCATTTGGAGTGGGGC
>JAJYTS010000027.1 GCA_021792935.1 Bacillota bacterium
TCCGATCTGTGCCGCGTGAGCGATTTGAATTTCAAATGTTGTATGGGGTGGGGTTTAGCGTTCTGGAGAGTCTTGCGCATGAAGGCTACCGCACTCGTGTTTATGTTCCTTATGGGGAGGATTGGTACGCTTATTACGTGCGCCGCGTCGCCGAGCGTCCCGCCAACTTGCTCTTTTTCGCGCGTGCGTTATTTGGGCGGAAATAAGGGCTAGTCTCCACGACTATCTCGTGTGGTAATATTAGGTAGGTCACGCGTGGGTGTGTGTATAATAAATTGAGACTCCTAGGTTCATGACGGTGGGAGTTGACAATTCAATATGCGGGGAAAAAAACCATGGTCGACCAAGAGCAGGTCCTTGAACGGTTAGATACAATCTTTTCACGAATCGGGCGGTTGATGCGGCGTCAGGTGGCGGACGACAGCCTGACCTACGCCCAGTTTGCCGTGCTGCGCATCTTGTTTCGGGAAGGGCCGCTGGCAATGGGCGCCATTGCCGACCGCCTCGCCATTTCTTTGGCGGGTGCCACCGGCCTTATCGATCGTCTTGTTGTCCAAGGCGTGGTCCAGCGAACCCGCTCTCGGGAGGACCGACGGGTGGTTTGGGTGGAACTGAGCCAGTCCGGGCGTAGGCGCATGCATCACTTGCAAGATGAACGCCATCAGCAAATGAAACACTTGTTGAAGCCCTTAAATGGGGGAGAAATTGAAACGTTACTGACACTGTTGGAGAAGATTTCCGAGAGTGTGGAAGACCGGAATGAGGCTAATGGCTAAAAGGCGTTTGTAATAGGAGAGCCATCATGAATGTTACGGTAACCGGGGCTAGCGGATACTTAGGGGCATCGGTGCTGAGGCAATTGGTGGAGAGCGGGCATAACGTCGTTGCTTTGGCGCGCCACAAGCCGGCCCGATTGCTGGCGCCGGTGCGTTGGGTTCTTGGCGATGCCCGCGACATGGATTTGCTTGGGGCCCTTGAGGGGTCCGACGCCGTCGTTCATCTCATTGGAATAATCCGCGAGATCCCGCAGCAGGGAATCACCTTCGAAAAAATGCATGTTGGCGTCACGGAGCGTCTCTTGACCGCTATGCAAGCGGCAAAAGTGAGCCGCCTTATTCACATGTCCGCTCTGGGGACCCGGCCTGGAGCGGTGGCCCAATATCATCGCACCAAGTGGCGGGCCGAGCAGCTGATCGCCTCTATGTCGGACATCGCCGCGACCATATTGCGCCCTTCCCTTATTTTTGGCGGGGATCCACCCTTTTTCAAGATGCTGGGCGACTTGGTCAAACTTCCCGGCGTTCCCGTTCCCGGCGATGGATCCACATTGTTTCAACCGGTGGCGAGAGATGATATCGCGATCCTCATCGAGAAATTGCTAACCGATGAAAATTCGGCGGGAGTGACTCTGGAAATCGGGGGCCCGGAACGCTTTCGTTTAACGCAATTAATGGACTTTATGGCAGCGAAAAATGGCCGTCGCCCTCCCCCGAAAATACATTTGCCACTAGCACTGGTGGGCGCTGTGGCAAAATTGAGCGCGGTTATTCCCGTTCCCGTGACTCCGGACCAACTCGCGATGCTGACCGAAGCTAATGTGACCGATGACATTCGTTGGCATGATTGGGTCCCCCACCCGGTTCCCTTTTCCTCATGGAACCTGAAATAACAGACGAATGGTGGCCGCCGACGTAAACACAAAAGCAGGGAAGCTGGCCCGGTATTGCGAACGGGCCTCATACCACTGGCGTTCCGTGATCAGTCCCGCCTGAATCATTCCCGGTAGGGCTTGTTCAATCCGTTCGATATCGAATTGCACGGTCATGCTGTCGGGCGATGTGGTTTCCGCTTGAACGGCCGCGTTGACGGAAATTTGGCTTAGGGTTAATCCCGCTGCCACTCCTGCCTGCGCTAACTTGCGGCCCACCTGCCGATCTCCCCTGGGCCCGCTCTGGAATTGTTGAAAGGCTTCGATCGCCGATCTCCAGGCGGCAGGCGGTTGGGGGTACTCCACCAGGTAGCCGTCGTCAACATCTTCTACGGCAATAAAGCCGCCCGGCGTGACCCAACTTTTTACCTGAGCCATGAAGGCGGTCAAATCGTCCGTGTACTGGGCGACAAAGCGCACGCAAGCCGCGTTCGCTTTGTCGCTGCCTCCTCCTTGCGAGATCTCCGCCAGACGAAACTTGACTCGTTGAGCGTTGTCGAAAAGGCGATTAATGGATTGCGCCAAGTTTAGTACTCCCGCATCCTGGTCGTAGCCATGCACAACGCAGGACTTTAAAGTTGCGATTTCTTGAGCCATAATTCCGGGGCCGCAGCCTAAGTCCACCACAAGTCCTCCGGGAACGGCCGGCCAGCTTTCAATCCAAGCCCGGCGCGACGCAGAGGTTGCCCAAGTTTGTAGCACCAGCCATTGATATTCGCGGGGAACATTTCGCCAGGCACGGCTCAGCCATTCGTCAAGGTTGCTTAAGGATAGGACGTTCGAATTCTCCATGGTGGAATCATATCGTACCTGGGGATGTTGGCCAACTTTTGCCGAATGATTCTTCATATTTCCGAAGCGCGGGAGAAGTTGTTAAAATACCAGGTACATTCGGAAACATTCAACACTGGGGAGGGAGACACCATGCGCACCCAGATCCGAACGTACTACCTTCGTAAATTCGTGAATCAAATCGTTGATTCCACCCTAATTACCCCGAGTCTTGCGGAAATGGTTCGACACCATTTATGGGTCGATTGGACCCGGGAACACCAGCCGCCTTTTTTGGCGGTCTACAATGTTTTTGACGATCAGGAATCGTATCTTGAAATTGATGTGGTTGATTCACGCGGATATCCTGATCCCGTGTATGAACGTGGGTTGGCGCTCTTAAAAATTGGCGTCAATGGCGCTTTGACGTCGGCCGAGGACGACTCATTTGCCGCCAAAGCATTTGCGGGACAGCCTTTTCGGGTATGCCCATATTGCCGCGCGCCATTTGCCCGCTGGCTGGATTTTTACGGCCATATCAAAACGACTCATTGGGAAAGTCAAGCGATTAGCTGAACCTTTCGGGGAATGTCTCGTGTACTGAGGCAGGGCGTCTGTGAGCGGTTTAGCGGCTTGACACGGCTACGGCCAACCGATAGAATATTTATGTTTGGTTGTCGGCAGACTGGCCGACCCGTTATTTAGGGAGAGAGGGAGTTCGCGCATGTCCACGTATATGGCTCGTCCTGCTGAGGTGACCCGCAAGTGGTATGTAATTGACGCAGCGGGAAAGCCTTTGGGCCGTGTGGCCACCATGGCGGCGACGCTATTGCGTGGGAAACACAAGCCTATTTATACGCCGCACATTGACACCGGCGATTATGTGATTGTCGTAAATGCGGAAAAGGTCGCACTAACAGGTCGCAAGCTAGACCAAAAGATTTATTTTCGTCATTCGGGATATGAAGGCGGTTTGAAGCGCACCGTATATCGTCAGCTCATGGCCAAGAAGCCCGACTTCGCGGTAGAAAAGGCGATTCGCGGCATGTTGCCTCATAACCGCTTGGGCCGCGCCATGTTTAAGAAACTCAAAGTATACCGAGGTTCCGAGCACCCGCATTCGGCCCAGCAACCGGAGAACTGGGAGGTTATTGGTTAATGGCAGTTGCACAGTTTTGGGGCACGGGCCGACGCAAGAACGCGGTGGCGCGTGTGCGCTTAGTGCCGGGTACGGGACGCTTGATGATTAATGGCCGGGAGTTTGAGGATTATTTTCCGGTTTTGACCCTACGGTCCGCAATCGTGGGTCCATTAAAGACTGCGGATGTGCAAGGACGCTTTGATGTGTTGGTGCGAGTACAAGGCGGCGGGCTCAGTGGGCAGGCCGGAGCGGTAAGACATGGGATTGCCCGGGCCTTACTGGGCATAGACCCCAATTTCCGCCATGGATTGAAGAAGCAAGGATTTTTGACGCGGGACGCGCGCGTGAAAGAACGCCGCAAATATGGTTTGAAGAAGGCGCGCAAGGCCCCTCAATTTTCCAAGCGTTAGTGTTAGAAGCCCCGGTTGGGGCTTTTTTTGTTTTGGGATGTATTGGTCTGTTTTGTCTGGAGGTTATCTAATGGATTCCCTGCAATCCATCGAGCGGCATTTGCGATTAATTCCGTTGAGTCCTGAGCTGCGTCAGGTGATGGCGGTCATTCGCGATCGCGGCGGGGATGCATTTGTGGTGGGTGGGGCATTGCGCGACTGGGCCTGGCAGCCGCAAAACCATGATCCGGCGTCCGTGGACTGGGATCTTGCGACCAACCTCTCCCCAGATCTTATGCGGGACCTGGCGGTGCGTCCTCATCCAGGGGAGCGTTTTGGCACTTTCTTGTTAGGGTCCCACATTGAGGCTACCATCATGCGCCGTGAAGCCGGCTATAGCGATGGTCGGCACCCCAGTGAGATTGAACCGGTGACCTCTATCGAACGGGATTTGTCTCGCCGCGACTTTACCGTCAACGCTTTCGCCTTTGATGGCCAGCAATTGCGGTGGGTGGAAGGAGGATTAGAGGATTTAAGGGATAGGTGTCTCCGGGCGGTTGGGGATGCATCTATGCGATTTCAGGAGGATCCCCTGCGCATGGCCCGCTTAATACGGTTGATGGGGATTTCTGGCGCAAAAGCCGATTCTAGCACTTGGCGGGCGATGCAATTGCACCGGTCCTCCCTAAAGCAAGTGAGCCGGGAGCGAAGGCTTGAGGAGTTTGTAAAGTTTTTGCGAAGTCCGTTGGATCGGTGGCCATTATGGCGGCAAGCCGGAATGGATGACGCGTTGGATTGGCCCTCGCCGATCCCTGAAAGCTCCTCGCATTTTGTGGCGGCGCCGTCGCATCCGGCCGCGAAAATCGCCGCGTATTTTCTTTCCACCAACGCCTCTCTGGCAGATCTTGATCGTTGGACGCGACGGTGGCCGCTCCCCCGAAGTTGGGGGAGTGGGTTGCGCGCCCTGCTAAAAGCATCTTGCTATTTTGACCCTGATTTATGGAGTCAACGGGCACGCGGTTCGAGGGAGCCGTATGTATGGATTTTTCGCGACTTGGCGTTGGCGGCGGGAGTGGCCGAGGATGAATTGGACCCCGTTTATTTAGACTTGTCTTCTCATGAGCTTCAAGAGGGTTGGGGACTTCACGGTCAGCGTCTCGGGGCCGCCTTAGGGCATTTGCATGGCATGGTGGCTGTTCATCCCGACTGGAATCACCGCCAGCGGCTGGTGTCCTGCTTAGAGGCCTGGTTAAACGAAACAGGCGGACCCTAGTAGCCGGCAATGGGCCCCATTAAAGTTGTAGGCTTTCTCGTTGGCAAGTCCCCCTATCCGTTTTCTCTTTGCATTCGTTTTAGCAGTGCTATCTTTTTTTCCAGGTATTCCTCCGCGCCGATGGCGCCTCGCTGCCGGAGAGCATCCAGTTGTTCTGATTCCTCTTCGGTGGTGGTGCCAAGGATTACATAACGGCCGCGAACGCCGTTGAACTTCGCATCAAAGGATTCTCGAGACTGCGTAAGATATATGATCCCTTCCACCAGGCCCGCAAGTTGGGGAATGCCTGTCCAGGTGAATGCCAAATATAATATTCCCATTCGGGTTTTTCCCAAATAGAATTTATGAATTCCCAACCCACCCAGCAAAAGGGCTAGTAATCCCGCAATAACTTTGTGTTTCACAAGACTCCGCCCCTTATTCCACGCCTTACCAAGCATTCGCTGTGTTTCGCCTATCTTCCTGCTAATTTGACCCCTTCGGTTGCGCCGGCAGGCGCCAATGGGGGCGCCAACTATACCGACTTGGTTGCGGTCAGTCTAAAATCATAAATTCTGCCCGGATGACCTGTTTTTGCCTCTCTTGGCCATGCCGCATGCCCCTTGACGGGGCTTCGTCTACTCCCCAGTGGATGGCCTTAATAGATTTGTGGAGTAGCCGTTCTGACGAACTCGGATGATGGCACTTTGTCAATCCGGACGGGATCGCTAATCCCTGCGCGATGCGGGCGGGAAAATCTCATGAAGGATGAATTGAGGCCACGGCGTATCATTCTCGTACACACGGGCTCATGACTCTATTTTGGAGAGATCGTAACCGCAAGATCGTGAAATCGACGGGACCTATCTCGCTTCTACTCGCGCGCTTGACCGGAGTCTTAATGCAGGTCCATTTTACGTCCCGAAAGACACTATTCTAGGCATATTCTCAAATCTTTTTTTGCGTTTTTATTGTTACCTTTTTAAAAATCTGGGCGTTTCCCTTGGGAGGGTCATTAAACTACCTCGGGGGCAGTCCAGCTATTAGACGAATTTCTATCCGTGTTTTCCGGTGTATGGCGGGGTTGCCAGCAAACCGCTGGAATTGAACGGCCAAGGTCAGGAGGCATCCATTGATGGTAAAACACGACATATGGGCCGGTGGGGTGTTAGGTTTGGTGGCATTAGTCGGTTGTGGGACAACGCCGGTCTCATCGCTCGCGCCATCATCGTCTGTTCCATCTCAAGTGACCTCGAAGTTCCATAATTCATAACCATCCCCCTCGACACGAGCTATACGCCATTCACACCAGTCCACACCGGCGGCGTCTTACTCCGAGCTATCCGATAGTGATCGCCCTTCGCCAAGCTCCCAAACACTGATTCGCATTCGGATGCTCACAGCTACCCAAGGGTGGGCAATCCCAATCAAGTGGGCCAGGTGTTAAAGACGATCGATGGAGGAAATCGGTGGACTAACGGGGCCAGCCCTGAAGTAAGCGCGACCTTGCGCCCGCTGATCCTAGGGATGAGGGGTCAAGCCGATTCGGCCGTCCGTGTCTCATTCCCCAGTGCCTCTTGTGCATGGATTGCTGTGGCCCACTTGACCACCAATCGGGTGACCGTTTTTCAAACACAGGATGGCGGTGGGTAGTGGACCGCATCCGGCCTTACGCCAGCCGTAAAGCATGGCAATTTGGGATTCTCCATCTATTTATCAGCTGTATGTGCCAAGAATGCGTGGATATGGGCTACTAGTTTGGTGGGGTCCAATCAGATGATGACCACCTTGTGGTACACACGCCCGAACCACCCGCGGTGGACCCGAGTCTGGCAAGGGATCACACAAGGATTAAATGGCTTCCAATTTTTAAACGGGCAAGATGGCGTGGAAACGGGAGCCAGTCTGGTTGAGAACAAGGTATCCATGGCTTATACCGCCACATCCGGCACCACCTGGTCGTCCATTCATCTCGACCTGCCGGTCGGATCATTCTATCCGGTGGCACTACCTCCCACTCCTGTTGCCGGCCAGCCTCGTGCCGCCGTCGCTGCCGTCCTGCTTGAGCCCGTGGCATCCACCACAACGGCGGTGGGCATCCAATTTTATCGCACGATATCGGGAGGGCACATATGGACGCGACTGCCGAGCAATCTCGTCAACAAGGTCGTCTTTGCGCCATCCCAGATCATCCAGAGCTGGCCGAATGCCGACGATGGTTGGATAGTCCTCGGATCAACGCTGTATACAACGCAAAACGTGGGGGATACATGGCACCCGACATCGCTGCCGACCGGCACCCCACTGAGCTTACGGCGTTTGTCCGCCTCGATGGTCACCTTCTTGAATCACACCATGCCCAGACCCATGTATATCGAACCACTGACAACGGTATACGGTGGATCCCCCTGACTACGAAGGTCCACGCGTAAGGTGACTGATATTATGGTTTGGGGTAATCGACCGAAAATTGCAGTAGCGTCTAATCCCTCGCTTTAGGGCGGCATGCAAGACAAGACCCTGACCCTCTATTCTCGGCTAGCCCGCTGGATCGTGCCTCCTTAATGCATATTCGCCCCAACAGCGCCTGATGGGCTTGGTTAAGTGTTTCCCATATGTTGCATCTCGCTTGGGCCGCTGACCGTCTCGACGTCACGCGCTCACGAGGCCGACTAACTACTCTGGTAGATGATCGTCTCGCTGTACTTTCAGGGCGCACGCTGACGTCAGAGGTTTCGGAACTCATAAATCGCGATTTCGCCACTAAATCATTAACCGGCCCAATCGCATGGGGTTTCTTACGGGAGATTCGCTCCCGCAAGCGCATCCATGACGTTGTCACGGAAACTACGTCGGACATGGCTCCCACGCGGTTAGGCAGTGGCGTGTATGGAGGAATTAGCCACCGCACGGTTTGATAGAAGTATCAGAGTGGGGTAAAATGCACATAGAGATAAAGGTGCACGCCACTCGGTAGTGGCTGGGTGGCGTGCAGAGCTCCGTAAGTCTGCGATCAACAGCAGGGTGCTAAGGAAACCTCGTAATCCGCCGGGCTGCTATCCCGTGCGGATTACTTTTTGCGACGGCTCCAGAGCCATCGACCAATCAAACCGACTATCGCGACAGCGCAGACCCGGCACGCCAGAGAGAGGTTGATCGGGGCTTTTAAAGCCCGCTCATATTACAGTATACAGGCCGTCTGGAGCGCGGACTATCCCCAAGGTGGCGGGGGCTCCGGGGATGCCGCTGTAGACGACGCCATCGGCCAACACATTAGACGTATCGACCCATTGCATAACCACGAGCAGCACTTCGTCGAGGAGCCACGGTATGTTTATCTCCGTTTTCTGGAAGATAGTCGGTACAACACAACGTCCAATGGCCTTGATGTCTTTACACACATTCGCCCCCGTTCCTGATGATTCGTGGCGTTAAGTGGGAAATTGCAGCAAGTATAGCCTCGGAAATTCCTAGAATGAAGCGTGCGGATTAGCCATACCCCTAAAAGAGGACAAAAAGGGGGCAATCTTCATGAAGGGAGTATGGCTGGCGCGGGCTTTAGGGGTGATGGCGGGGGCGGTTCTGGTGGGGAGTTTTATCTTAGTGTCGGCGGCGCACAGCCAACCTAAAACTCGTCTTCCCCCCATTACCGGCGATTTGTTGCGCGGGCGCACCGTGATCATTGACCCCGGGCATGGGGGATGGGACTCGGGCGCGCGGGGGACTCATGTGACAGAAGCGGAAATTAACTTAAAGGTCGCCTTAAAGCTGCGCAGTTGGTTTCAACTGGCCGGTGCCCGGGTTTTGATGACCTGGCAGCATGTTCAGGATATTCCCGCCCGGGAAAAGTACCGCGTCCATCAGCGGGTGGATTGGATTAACCAGCACGGGGGCGATGTGCTGATTGATATCCATTGCAATTCCGGCAACGCGGTCTTTCGCAATCCCCAGACTTTTTATTGGGAAGGCGCGGCCAGCTATCACCTGGCCTACGATGTGCAAGAAGAATTACAGTATTTTACCCACAGCCGCCGCCAGGTCAAACGCATTGACCAATATGTGCTGCGTTACGCAAAAATGCCGGCCATAAACGTGGAAATTGGCTATGTGACCAATGCCGAGGAAGAGCGTCTGCTCATGGACCCCACCTACCAGGAAAGGCTTACCTGGTACATTTTTGTGGGGACGGAGCGTTGGCTCATGAAAGGGCGCTGGTCTCCGGAATTGCTGGACTCCCCACCCCCGATCGACCTATTGGTGCGTTAAGGCTCCGCGTTAAATAAGCCCATCAGGTTATAATGGGAAAAGAACCGGAAAGGAGCCGATCATGACACCGAAACAGATTAGTATAATTGGAGTACCGTTAGACTATGGCGCCGATCGCCGTGGAGTGGATATGGGCCCCAGCGCCATTCGATATGCGGGTCTGCATGAAAAGTTGAGGCAGGCTGGACATACTGTCAATGATGTGGGGAACCTGCCGGTGCCGGTGCCGGAAAGCAGGACACCGCAGAACTCCCGGGCCAAATACATGGACGAAATTGTCAAGGTGAATCGTATTTTGGCCCGCACCATCGAAAAGGTGTACCAGGAAGGGCAGTTCCCGGTTGTGTTGGGCGGCGATCACTCCATTGCCATGGGAACCATCGCGGGATTGCTTAGAGTGAAGCCAAAAGTTGGGCTGTTATGGTTTGATGCCCATGGAGACTTTAATACGGAAGAAACTTCGCCCTCGGGAAATGTTCACGGCATGCCGGTAGCGGTCGCAGCTGGCCGAAGTCGGGTGGATTTAGCGCTGCCGTTTAGAGGCCACTTTCTCGACGAGTCCAAAATTGTGTATGTGGGCGTGCGAACCCTGGATCCAGCCGAAGCGGAAGCCTTGCGGCAAAGTGCCGCCACCGTATTCTCCATGCATGAAATTGACCGCTATGGGATGCGTGAAGTGATGGCGCGCGCCGTTGACATCGTGACGGATGGAACTGACGGGGTGCACTTAAGTTTTGACATAGATGCTCTTGATCCATTGTATGCGCCTGGTTCCGGGACCCCGTACAGCGGTGGATTGACGGACCGTGAGGCGCATTTGGCGTTGGAGCTGCTCGCGGAAGCCGACGTGCTCACGTCAATCGAGATGGTGGAGGTTAACCCCATTTTGGACGAACATAATCGCACCGGCCGCTTGGCGGCTAATTTAATTGCGTCGGCGTTGGGTCACCGCATTATTTAGGGAGGACCATTATGGCATGGCAAGACAATATCGTGCGCGATCGTCGCGCATTGCACCGTATTCCCGAATTGGGATTTCAAGAACATAAGACCCGGGACTATTTGTGGACGCGATTGCGGGAAATGGGGCTGCAGCCGCAAGCGGTCGGCCCCACTGGCATCATCGCTGATGTCGCGGGGACCCGGGCGGGGAAGCGGTTCGCCGTTCGTGCCGATATTGACGGCCTGCCTTTGCCGGAGGAAACGGGGCTTCCCTTTGCCTCAGAGCATTCGGGGTTGATGCATGCTTGTGGACATGACGCCCATATGGCCATTTTATTGGGATTGGCGCAGCGCTTAGTGGATGAGAAGGACTTTAGAGGCCAGGTGCGGCTATTGTTTCAGCCGGCGGAAGAGCGGCCTCCCGGAGGCGCCCTGCAATTGATAGAAGGGGGGGCGTTGGAGCAGGTCGATGAAGTTTATGGCTTGCACATTTGGGCCAATTTGCCGGTAGGCGCCGTCGGGCTTCGCGCGGGGCCGATGATGGCTAATGCCGACCAGTTCACCATTCGCATCAAAGGGCTAGGAGGCCATGGATCACAGCCTCAAGCCACCAAAGACGCGGTACTGATTGCCGCGCAGATCGTTGTCAATCTGCAGACGATTGTGTCGCGGCGGGTGCGGCCATTTGATCCGGTGGTGATAAGCTGCGGGACCATTCACGGAGGGCACACCTTTAACATTATTGCCGAAACCGCTGAAATTACGGGCACGGTGCGGACATTTTCCACCACGGTGCAGGAATGGGTGGCCGAGGAAATTAACCGGGTTGCCGCGCGCACCGCGGCGCTCTATGATGCCAAAGCTGAGATGGAGTATCAAAAAGGCTATCCGGCGGTGGTTAATCATGCCGAGAACACCCGGCGCTGGGAAGAAAAGCTGCAAGGACTGGTGGAAGTGGTTCGAGTCGACCCAGATATGGGCGGCGAGGACTTTTCTTATTATCTACAGCATAAGCCGGGCGCCTTTCTCTTTTTGGGCGGTGCCCCAGCTGACGCCGTGGCGCCGCACCATTCGCCGCACTTTTTGATTGACGAGGAGGCTTTGCCCTTTGGAGTGGAAGTGCTGTATCGAGCACTGACTGATTAGGTCGGGACGCACGGGGGTTGAAACGAGGGTTCATTCCGCCTATTATCCCAAGAGCAGAGAGTTTGCGCTTGGTTATTGTGGAGAATTTGTGGCGGCGATGTCGGGATTGGTCCTTTGGAGATAGCTTTATATGGGCTAGAATGAAAGATAGTATCCGTTTGCCAAATTCTGAAATTTAAGAAGTCTTTTTGCGAATTCGTCTTAACGATTGAATAGCATATAAAATGGCTTGTGGAGTAATTGCGAACAAGGGTGGTATGCATGGCACAGATGTCCTCGGTATATCGCAGGCTTGAGGAAGGGGCAAAGCGCCTTACTCCTCAACGGGAATTAATTATTAAGTTGTTCTTGGATAGACCGGGGCAGCACCTGTCCGCGGAGGAGGTGCATCAACTCGTCCGGCAGGAATTTCGTGACGTGGGGATGGCAACGGTATATCGTACCGTAGAACTTTTGACCAAACTAGATATATTGCGGCAGATTCGTTTTAATGATGGCCGGGCTCGTTATGAAATCAACTTGGAAGCGGCCAATATGCATCGCCATCATCATATGGTTTGCGTGCGTTGCAACCGGGTCGAAGAGTTTCAGGAGGATTTGCTGGACCAATTGGAAGACCGCCTTCTTCGCGAGCGGGGGTTTCGTGTGGCCGACCATGAGTTAAAGTTTTACGGCACCTGCCGCCAATGTGACCGCAAGCAGAGCAATATGAAGCCGTCCTGATTGGCAGGTATGGCGTCGCAACTCCTAGTGCACCGTTTTTCCGGGGAAGAGCAATCCTTTCAACTGTTGGCCAGCTTCCTGGCCAGGACTACCATAAGGAATGATCACGAGCCCGTCGGCCTGTGCGAACGAACTTAACACGTCGGCGGATTGGTTGGGAGCCAAGTCGAAATTAAGTCCCTCTGGCCGTTGGACGAATCGCGCCTTTAGATATCGCGTTTCCCGAGTAGGTTTGGGATAGGGATGCGAAAGGCGTCCTTGAACTTCTTTTAACTCATATGCTTGCCGGTTTAGGGCTGAGATAATGGGCGCTCCAATTAAGTACCAGCCTGTCAGGGTGGCACCGGGATTACCGGAAAGCGCGAGAATGGGAAGCCCCGGCCGCAGCACCCCGGCTGCCATGGCCTTCCCCGGGTGCATATCGACCCGCCAGAAGAGTCGTTGGAAATGCTCTTCCAAAAGGTGCGGCAAGTAGTCGCGAAGACCCACGGAGACGCTCCCGGTAGTAATGACCAGGTTAAATGACTCATGCGCCTCTTTAAGCGCTTGTAAAAGGCGTCGCTTGCTGTCGTGGATATAGCGCAGCTTTACGTAGGCC
This sequence comes from Bacillota bacterium, assembly GCA_021792935.1. GTDB lineage: Bacteria > Bacillota > Sulfobacillia > Sulfobacillales > Sulfobacillaceae > Sulfobacillus_B. Next base: position 12,937 of record JAJYTS010000027.1, read on the forward strand.
CCCAGTTCCTCAGCCAAGGATTTAATTAAAGGCCCGCTAGCATCGTAAATGTGGCCGGGTGATAAGGGGGCCCCGGGCTTCAGCACTTCGTCTCCCGTTACGATAATAAGGATTTTGGGTTTAGGCCGAACCGCGACACGGTTGAGTCCCAGTCCCGCCAACTGTCCCAAGGCGATGGGAGTTAGTCGGGTCCCTTCCGCTAAGATGGGGGTGTGGGCCTGGTATTCGTGCCCTTGCGCCATAATATTGCGGTCCGGTTTGACTGGTTTCAAGACGGCGATATTGTCCCCCGCTTGCACCGCTTCTTGCTCTAGCACGGTGTCGAGTTCCAGGGGAACCGGGGCGCCCGTCATAATACGAAGGGCTTCACCCGGGTTTACGGGGGTTGGCCAAGTCTGGCCAGCAAACAGGGTGCCCACCACATGTAGAGTGCCTGGTGTTTCTTGCGCCCGAAAGGCGTAACCATCCATGGCCGCCCGGCGAAATGGCGGCCAGTCCCTAGGAGCGCTCACGGATTGAGCCAGTACTCGTCCCGCTGCCGCGTCGAGTCCCACCTGCTCGATGTTGGCGACCAGGTTTAGGTGGGGCAGAATGAGGCGCGTCGCGTCTTTTACGGAGATGTACTGAGTCATGGGCAGCTCCGGGACACAGAATAGGTCAAGCGGTGCCAGTTTTTTTGAAGAAATTCCGCCGCCGCATCCAGTTCGCTGTCCGTTGCCGGTGTGTGGGTCTGGTACCATTCGGCCTGGTGCGGAGGCTGGGGCCCAATAACCAGTATCGGGTTAATGTCTTCCGGCAAATCTTTTCCCATCCAAATCTTTGGAGCCGGGTGCCACTTATTTCCTTCGACCACTACGAGTTGGTCATCCGCCAGGGTATTGGCTAGCCACTCATAGAGGGTGGCACGACTCTGGGGAGTGGGGCGAATTAAAATGCCATCCGGCGCCGCCAGCACCTGGGGGACGCCTAATTGCCCGAATCGCGCCGTATCCGACCCCGGATTGTCTTCGGGCAAGTGGTGATGAGTCCATTTAATGCACGCGGCAACCGGCAGCAAGGGGATTAAGCGCTCGATGAGCCGGGTTTTGCCTGAGCCTGAGAATCCCGCGATCTGAAGCACTCTCATTGTCGCGCCACCTGGCGCAAGCTGTCCCAGTCTTGCGGGGTATTAATGTTGAGAAGATAGGAAGGCGATGTGGCGTCTACCTGTAGGGACTCTGCGCGCGCCACCACCGATTGCACCCGTGGGTTGTCGGGCCCGGCAATGAGCTCACCAATCAGGGGCAGCGTCCGCTTATGCCACAGCGCCGCCAGCGGTTGCTCGGTTCCATCCCCTGCATGGGCATATACAATGTCGCAATTCTTGTTGCGCTCCCATTGGCGGTAGAGTTCCAGATAGAGGGAGACTGGGATTAACGGCAGGTCAACCGCTAATATCGCCACCAGGCTATGCCTGCTCTTGGCTAAGGCTTGGGCAATGCCGGGCAGCGGTCCCGGTTGCGGGCTTTGATCAACCAAATCGTTTGGGCCGGAAGACAAATGGCCAAATGGGCGGGACACCCACACAGTTCCCTGGCAGACTTGATTTAGCGTCCCCCAAGCCTGTTCCAGCAAGGTTCGGCCGTTGGGCATGCGTAAATCAGCCTTTGCTTGCCCCATCCGCCGTGACTGGCCACCTGCTAAAACCAAGCCGTCGCAGGGTATCATGGAAGAAAGCCCCTTTCATTTGTCAGTACCATGTTACACTAATAGCGCGCTGTAAACCCACTCGCCAGAAGAATTGGACAAGTGCCGGAATTATGGGCGATTTGGGGGGGAGATTACCGGTGATTAGCGTGGTGGGAATGGATTTGGATGATACCTTGCTCCGTCTGTCGCCTCAGTTTGTGCCTGAATATCTGAAGCGAATAATCCAACGGCTGGAAGAGATTTTTCCCCAAACACCCGGTATTGGTCATGCCTTTTGGGAAAGCGGTATCGCCACACGGGAAAAGGCTCGGGACGCAGAACGGTTGGAAGACTTTTTCTATCGGGATTTCGGGTCCCGCACGGGATTGACGCGCCGGGAACTCGATCCGCATTTGCATGCTTTTTACCGTAATGAGTTCCATCAGTTGCGATATCTGGCCCGGCCCATTTTTGGAGTGATGGGGCTTTTGGCCGCCCTGAAAGCACGGGGATACCGGGTAGCGCTTCTCACGTCCGCGTTGTTCCCAAAAGAGGCTATCGACCAGCGATTGCAATGGGCGGGTTTGGAGGGGTTTTCCTTTGATTGGCGCGCTTCCTTGGAGGTTGTGCATGTGACCAAACCCCAGCCCGATTATTATAGGGAGGCGGCCGAGGCCCTAGATACGGAACCACGGCAATGGCTTATGGTGGGCAATGATTTAAGGGAAGATATTCTGCCCGCTCATGAAGCCGGGATGGCGACATACTGGGTGCGGGAGGACGCGCTACCCCAGGATTTGCGGGACCTTCCCACGGGGGTCGCGGTAGGCCCTTTACAACGGGTGATATCGTGGCTGGATGGATGACCAGATAGGTCGCGCACGAAAATCCCCATCGCCAGTTTTGTGGTCTAGACGACGGGGACTACGTTGAGTCAGACTTTGGCGTACGAGTGGGTGAGCATATCCCGGAAGGCGGTCAAAGAATCCGCCCGATCTGGATCTTGGGTGCTGTAGATCTGGATTAGGTTGGTGAGCATGCGTACCAGCATGAAGCGTGTAGGGGTCGGACTAAGATAGCCGGGATGGAATCCGAACCCGTTATTCATAAGGAATTGCACGCACTCACCGCGATTTAGGAGACGTCCCTTGTGGAAGGGATCGATAAAGAGACTGTCGTTGTATTGCAGGAGGAAGTGACCGGGCATGCCGATCCCCACCACGGGGATTCTTAAGCGGCGGGCAATAAGCAGATATACCGCAGAAAGGCTAATAGGAATGCCGAGTCGGCGATCAAGCACCTGATTGATATAACTGTTGTCGGGGTCGTAGTAGCCATCTTGGTTGCCCGTAAATCCCAGATCTTCAAAGAAGTATTGGTTGAAGCCTTCGATGAGTTCCCGTCCCCGTCCGGTACCGCGTTCGGTATTGCGCTTAAATCCCGCAGCCATATCGTCCAGCATGGCGCGATAGTGGGTACGGTTTAAACTGGGGTAGCCCGCTTCGGCGATGAGAAAGGCGCCCTCTTCCAAGTCTATCCAGGCAGACGGCATTTCACAAAATCGGTCAAAACGCTTGCCCAGTTCATCAAGTCGCAAACGCTCGAGGATACTGTAGACACGGGTACGCACGTGAGGATCGGCAGAGGTGCGAGCTTCTTCCAAATAGGCTTCCGCTTGATTGCGCGCTTCAATAAGCGTCTTCCGGGCGATTTGCGCGGTTTTGATGTCATCATCGCCCAAAAGGTGAATCAACGCGCGAATTTCTCCCTCAGTGAGTGACTTCATGGCCGTCCGCTCCTTTCCCGAGTCGCGTGGTTTACGGCTTTAGTGGGTTACCTCCATCATATGGGACCCCACCATAGTTGTGAGAGCAGTTGTCAGCCGTATCATATTATTCGCGCTTCGCCCGCGTTTTCCTTCCGGGCCATTTCGAAAAACTGCAACACGGGATTTATTTCTATTAAGCCAATTTGGTCCTGCTCTATTATGCCCATTTTATGGGTCTCATTCCATCGATATCCATTGCGCCTGCGTGCTTCTGGTTGCATCTTTATGTTAGTACAAATGGACACTGGTGGTAACGGAAATCTTTCGCTTGCTGGATAAAACTTGGGAGTCGTGCCGCCAACTTCCATACTGTGTTGCAATGCGTCTAGCCGAAGGGTATGGTTTGACTATGCGCGAACAAATCGACAAACTACTAATCTATTTGGGGCGCCTAACCAGTCAAGTCCCGGTATTGCAAGTTATTGTAGGCTATCTCTTGGCCGATCCTTCTCGAGTACGTTTTGTTGATACGCTGGACCAGGATCGTAAATTAGCCATGACGATGGCCGTCCATCGCCGCATTGAATTGCCGGTTGCTCCTTGGCAAGGGTATATTCGGGGGGTCCCGGTTCCGGATGCGCTAACCTGGATTCAAGCAGCCCGCGGGGTAAGTGGCGACATCACAATTCGTCTATCGTCGGATGATTCCATGTTGCTGCAATTGCTGAACCCCTTGGTTACTCCCGAACGACAGCGTCACGAACGTGTGGCCATGGAGGAGCGTATGCAAAATCTGCGCCAGGAATTAGATCGCGCCCTCGATTTATATAACGAAGTCCGTCACCTCATGGAAATCGACCAAGATCGCCAGCAAGAATTGGAGAAGTTCCTTACGATGGCGCAGTCCGAGATGCAAAACATGGGGCAAGAACTAACCCAAATTAAGCAGCGGATATCCAAGGATTTTCCGTCCGCGTAGTCGTATTCGAAACAGATTGGTGCCGGTCGCGGTGATCCGTCCGGCTCATTATGGCCTCATGTATCTACGCTTGTGGGAGATTCACCAGCCGCTTCGCTGCCGTAAACAACGCCTCCGCCTCTGGGTTGAGATGGGAGTCCTCCAATCATGGCGAAAACCCGGACGCCCGCGTGGTGCGGGATGGTTTGCGGATCGCTTATGGCGGCCGTCACGCTGATTATTCTAACTCCCTTATGGTTCTTTATACACCTTGCCGTGACGGTGGACTCATCCTTCTCGTGAGACCCAAACGATGCGCGGCGTATCCGAGTTAAGTGGTATTTATGCTTGCCTAGTGTCTGGGGCAATTGCCGGATTTCCCGAGAAAGCTGAGGCAAAGAGCCTCTGCGTGCGGTATTCTTGAGTTACGGGGGCGATGCGTGATGGCGGACAATACCAATGAATTTGTGCAATGGCGGCATGCACCGCCCAATCTATGGCGGTATTGTCCCCTCTGCCGAGCTGATTTAATAGATTGCTGCTGGGATGGAAAGATGCGCCGGTATTGCTCTCGCTGTGGGTTTGTGTATTGGGAGCGTCCTCTTCCCGCGGCGGCGGTGTTGATTTTGGATTTCTCCAATTCTGAAGAAATTGTTCTCGTGCGGCGACGCTATCCACCGGAAGCTGGCCATTGGACGATGCCGGGCGGGGGGATTGAGGCCGGGGAGTCGGCTTTGCAGGCGGCGATACGGGAAGCGAAGGAAGAAACTGGACTGGAGATTGTCGTTGATGGTCAGTTGGGAACCTGGTCCACCCCCACGGGGGAAACTGTCATAACGTTTTATTTCGCTCACCCCGGGGGCGGGACCTTAATGGCGGGAACCGATGCTGAGGAGGCCCGTTGGTTTCCCTTGGACATGGCTCCCACCTTGGCGTTTAGCACTCATCGGGAGGCACTGGAGCGCTACCTCTCGGTTCCTCGCATGCATCAGTAGCCATTAGCCGGAGTGGCTAGAAAGGAAGGATAAATGCTTCCAGTACTTTTTCTCGCGCATGGGTCACCTATGATTGCCATCGAAGACAGTCCCTATGGCGATTTTTTGGACCGGTTGGGTCAGTCTCTAGGTACGCCACGAGCGGTTATAATTTTTTCGGCTCATTGGGAGAGCGCTATTCAAGCCGTGAGTGAGGTCAACGCGTATGAAACAATATATGATTTTGGAGGATTTCCTCCAGAATTATACCGGATTTCTTACCCGGCACGCGGGGATCTCGATCTTTCTCATGGTATTGAAAAGCTTCTGGCGGACGCGGGAGTACCGTTTCGCGCGGAAAAGGATCGTGGCCTTGATCATGGGGCCTGGACGCTTTTGAAGCGGGTTTACCCTCAAGCCGACGTGCCTGTCATTGAAATGTCTGTCAACGCCGCCCTGGCACCATCTCAACAAATGGCGGTGGGCCGAGCTCTGGCGTCGTTGCGGGAAGACGTCTTAATTGTGGGCAGCGGGGTGACGGTTCATAATTTTGGTTTATTGTCGGCGCGCGGCGACCAACAGGTGCAGCAAGCCGTGCGCCAGTTCGAGGATTGGTTGGAAAAGCAGCTTATCGAATGGAATGTCGATGCGTTGCTCCATTACGAAGTCATGGCGCCTTACGCCCACCTTGCCGTTCCGCCTCAGGCGCGAGAACATTTCGCACCGCTATTTTATGTGTTGGGGGCTGTGGAACAGCCTCAATCGGTGGCAATCTTGCATAAAAGCTGGCTATGGCAGGTCATGGCCAATACCGCTTATCAATTTTCCTAAAGGGGTTTTAGAGGGGTAAAGACGAATTCGATTGGCTCGTGATCGCGGGCTTGGTTTTTGTTTTTTTCAACGGCTTCTTTTCTTGCTTTGAAGGTTTGGGGCCGCGCCGCCGTCGAATAAGGCGCCAGCCAATGGAGGCGCCAGTCAACCAGGGGCGCCACCGGCGCATTGCCCCAATCTTTGTAGACCGCCCCATAAATAGGACCGCCAAAGAGGCGACCGTTCCCACCGCGCCACCCACCCGACGGGCGGCCGCTTGTACATCGTGTACCGTTTGGCCCACCCGTTCCGTTGTTTCCCGCAGTTGAGCGGCTAGCTGGCGGAGCTCTCGAAGTTCACCGGCCAGCGTTTGCTCAAAGGCAATAAGATGCAGTACCAGACGGGTGAGGAAAATGACGGCCAGGATGGATACCACGGCCAAAACGGCCATGGATATCGCGATAATGGTGAGAGCGGTCGCAATGCTCATGCGCGATGGCCTTCATCATCGTCGTTGGGAAGGACATCCTCGGACTCGTCCAGAGAAATTTCGGTGACTCCGCGCTTCCATAAATCTTGACCTTTTTTGTAAAGGTTGTCACGAATATCACGTACGCTGCCGCTCACTTGGTCTAGGGTTCCTTGAGTCTTCTTCTTGAGGTTTTCGCGGGTTTCTGTGCCCGCCGAGGGAGCCAGAAGAATGCCCGCGAAAAGCCCAATGGCGGCGCCTATAATTAGGCCGCTAAAACGGTCCCAGGAACGGTCATTCATGTTTTTGCCTCCTTTGAGATAGTCTCTGTATTGTGACACAATTTAATTTTTCAGGGAAGCCCCTTCCAAACCCTGGAACGTCATCTGGTTGTCTATCCCGAGTCGGATGAAGGTTTGGCCAATTGGGGCGCTAGAGCTTGTATCCTAACCTATGGTATACTAGGCTGGTTTCTTCTATCCGCTTGACCAACGATGATGGGGGACCGGCATCTCAAATGAGAATCGCCTTTGTAACAGAAACCTGGTGGCCGTCAACAGACGGTGTTGTAACACGACTTACGGCGACCCTACGGGAACTCAAGAAGATGGGCCACGAACTCATGGTGATTGCGCCACGGGGTGGTGAGCCTGTGTTCGAGGGAATACCAGTGCGGGATGTTCCCAATGTGAGCGTCGGATTTATTTATGGCGGCAAACCCTGGGGAATGCCGTTGCCCCGCATTGGTCATTATATTCGGGACTTTAATCCGGATTTGGTGCATGCGGTCAACCCCTTTGTCATTGGTTGGGGAGGAGTTCTATCAGCCGTCTCGCAGGGGCGGCCACTAGTGGCCTCATATCATACCAATATTGCGCAATATGCCGAGTTCTATCATCTTGGTTTTACTAAACCGGCTATTTGGGCCTGTCTACGCGCTTTGCACAACCGCGCCGATCTTAATTTGGCGACTTCTGAGACCGTACGCCAGGAGATTGTTGAGCAAGGGATTAAAAACGTTCGGGTGTGGGCTCGTGGTGTAGATTTACAGTTGTTCAACCCCAATCGCTATTCGGAGGCCATGCGCAGGCGATTGACTGACAATCATCCGGATCGCATGATTGCCCTGTCAGTTGGACGGGTGGCATTGGAAAAAGGATTGGATCGACTCACCGCACTTTTCTCCGCGAATCCAGATTTACATTTGGCGGTCGTGGGCGATGGGCCGGCACGCAAGGATTTGGAACATCTGTTTTCCGGCACCCCCACCACATTTTTAGGTACGTTGCATGGAGAGGAATTGGCTGCTGCCTATGCATCAGCGGATGTTTTTGTTTTTCCTTCCACGACCGATACCTTGGGGCTGGTTCTCTTAGAGGCCATGGCATCGGGGCTGCCGATTATCGCCGCGGAAAGCCATCCCACTCACGAACTGACGGACCAAAGCGGTGCGGGCCTTTTGTTCCATGCGGAGCACCCTGAGACCATGGGGCAGCGGGTGAATGACTTAATGCATTCGGCAAATCGCGGGGAACTGTCTCGCCGCGCCCGCCGTGAGGCGGAGCGCTGGGGATGGCGTGTGCCAACGGCGGAACTGGTGGAGTGGTATTGCGAAGTGTTGGGGGAACAGCGGGGAAGCACGGCATGAAGCGTCTATTGCAAGTGCTTAAGTTTGTCTTTGTGGGATTTGGCAATGCCATTATCGATTTAGGAGTTTTCAACGGACTGTATTTCATCGCTCCCACTCACGACGTGAAGCGGTTGGTTCTGTACAATACCATGGCAGTAGGGGCGGCCATTCTTAACAGTTATATCTGGAACAGCCGCTGGACTTTTCGGCGCCAACACCGGCAGCGGGGGCCAGGCGCACTTCGTCAGCGCTTTTTATTCTTGATGCAGTCCGTGGTGAATATTGTCGTCAATGATTTAATTCTTGGTCTTATTGCGCCTTTAATCGCGGAGACCCAAGTGGTGGACCATGTTATCGCTAACAATATCGCTAAATTGCTCGCTATGTTTTTGTCATCATTAACGAGTTTCCTCATGATGAAGCTGGTCGTCTTCGTTTAATTCTATGACGGTATAAATAAGTCAAATCTATTTCTTTCCCATATTCTAATTTATTCCCGCCGGGGTACTTGAGAAAGATTTTACCTATAGGCAGGGCACCGCCTGGACGTGGGTGGGAGAGGCCTTGCCTCTACGGGGTCAATAAGCTTTTCCGTGATCTTGAATAGGAAGGAGAAGTCTTTAACCGTCGCGAATTATAGGGGAGGAGGAGACGCCATGACTCAAGCCGACAGTTTTTATCAGTTTTGGTTGGAATACCTCAAAGAACACGAGCTTTTAGCCACGCGTCTTTGGCATTTTGTCGGCACTAGCGCTGCCGTCATCGCAGGTCTATTGGCGGTCGTCGCCTGGAACTGGATTTATCTGGCCATTGCCATCGTAGCAGCATATGGATGCTCCTGGCTCGCTCATTTTATGGTGGAGCATAATCATCCCGTCTCGTTTCGCCATCCTTGGTGGTCAGCCCGGGCCGCCCTTCTATTGTTCCGGATGATGCTTACCCGTGGTTTAACGGAGAGCATCAATAACTTCAAGCTGCTTTAAGCGCTTCCTCGAGCCGCTGGTCCAAGCGGACGGGGCCGCAAGTCGGTGATTGTGAGGATTCCACAGGGGATCTGTTTGTGCTTGCAGGCCTTTAGTGAGGGCGCGGACGAATCCACTGCGACCGACAATATTTTGCGTGTACATTATTTGATCTAGGAAGGAATAATGCCTGGTCAAGGCGAATTGACTCCAGAGGAGTGTGAAGTCCCGTTGTCGGAATAGAAAAGAGGTGCGCGTCATGGCGCTGGAGGTGTTTACCGAGTCCTGGGCACAAGCCTGGAAGACCGAAATCAATCAAAGCAAAGCGTATGAAGAGGCCGCTCGCACCTGGGAGTGGCCATTAGTTTTAGTGATGGAAGCCGATCCAGATGAAAATGTTCCAGATCAACGAGCGGTATTCGCGGACTTATACCATGGGAAGTGCCGCGAGGCGCGATTGGCGGCCATGGCTGACTTGCAAAGCGCACCCTATGTGATTAGCGCCGATCCTTTCGCCTGGCGTGAGGTGTTGGAGGGCTCGCTGGAAGCTATCAGCGGACTCATGAAGGGCCGGTTGGTCTTAACCAGGGGCAATATGGTGGTGCTGGCGCGGTACGTGAAAGCCGCCACGGAATTGGTATCTGCCGCCGCTCGCATTCAATCGGCCTTCCCGGGTGGCCAATGAAAGCGGTGCGGTTTTTCGGAGTGGAGGATGTTCGGGTTGGTGAGCTTCCCACGCCCGAGATCTTGAACCCTGACGACGTTTTAGTGAAAGTGCGGGTTTCCGCCATTTGCGGTTCGGATTTACATCTTTATCGCGGGCAGATGCCCGGCCTCGAACCGGGAATGGTGATAGGGCATGAGTATGTGGGGGAAGTGGCAGCGGTTGGGGACGCCGTGCGTCGGGTCAAGCCTCGAGACCGGGTGGTGGGAACCTTTCATTTGGCCTGTGGTTCCTGCCCGTTATGCCGCTTGGGCGCTTTTCATCAATGTCAAAATGGCGGCGTCCTGGGGTACGGGCTGCTATTCGGCAACTATGCCGGCACTCAGGCGGAATATGTTCGGGTTCCCTTTGGTGATGTGAATCTAAGAATCATCCCCGCCGAGGTCACAGACGACAAAGCGATATTTTGCGGGGATATTTTTACCACCGCTTATGGTGCGGTGAGGAATTCGGGGCTGCAGCCGGGAGAGACTTGTGTGGTGATTGGAGCTGGGCCGGTGGGACTCATGGCTTTGATGAGCGCTCGCTTGTTTGGGGCATCTCGGGTATTTTGCGTGGACCGGGATACGGAGCGGGCAGATCG
>JAJYTS010000028.1 GCA_021792935.1 Bacillota bacterium
GCCCAGGTCACGGTGGTGTATCCCAAGGCCGACGCCGCGGCAATAGTCCGGGGGCTGAAATCGCCGTTGGGAGGGCGGATGTAAGTGGGGCGGCGGCCCGTGATATCGACGATAACCTGATTTGCTTTGTTAATATTCTCTTGAACTCCGGCGGAACTCAGACCGGTGAAATTTACATGGGCCCAGCCATGCGACTCAATCTCATAGCCGGCGTCGGACATTTGCTTCACTAGCGCCTGGTTTTGGCGAGCCCAGGGACCTGACACAAAAAATGTGGCCGCTACTCGTTCCCGCTTTAAGATCGCGAATACTTTCTCCGGCATCACCGTTCCCCAAGAAATGTCAAAAGTTAGCGCTAACACCGAATGGGAGGTCGTGACATCGCGCAGGGAATAGCGCTGTGCGGGAGATGGGGGGGCTACGACTCCGGTTGCCGGTCCGGGTTTGAGAGTTGCCAAGGCAGCCAGCATCAGCAATGCCGTCATGACGGCACCCGTAGCCAGCCGACGCACCCACTGATGGGAAATGGTATATATGCGCATCGTGACCTCCCGGCAAGGTTTGTTTTACTGTACGTGCCGTCTTGAAGGAAAAGAACCGGGCTTTGCCGCAAGTCCTAGTCTTCCCATCGCTGAGCCAGTGGGCTATGATACAGGCGGAGTATTAACAGTGTGACAAGCGTTGCCGTAAAGTCATTGAAACTCCGGTACTATGTCCGCTTCCAGACGAATTCCTGGAGCGGGTCAAAAAGAAGGTCTTTCCTGAATATGAAATGGTGGTATGTTGCCCGTGAGCCAATATGTTGAAAACAGCGGATTGGCTCACGGTAAGTCGAGTAATTCTCACTCCGATTATTGCCTGGCTATGGATCGCCGCACCGTTAACTCTGCATTGGCTGGGATTGTGGATTTTCATCGCCGCCGGACTGACAGACGCGGCGGATGGCCGTATTGCCCGCCATTTTAAGCAAACCACGCGATTTGGCAGTTATATGGACCCCTTCGCGGACAAGATACTGGTGTTGGGAACTGCCGCGGTACTGGTCTATGACCACCGTCTGGCCGTGTGGTGGTTCTTTTTAGTCCTGGCACGCGAACTATCTGTTACCACGCTGCGCTCGGTGCTAAAGCCTGGGGTCTCTATGCCCGCGGTGCGGGCCGCCAAGTGGAAAACTCTCACCCAATTATTCGCCGTAGGCGCGGCGGCGGTTCTGTCCGGCCTACTTCCCCTGGGATTGGCTGTCCTTTCTGCCGTGTTAACGGTGTGGACGGGAATAGAATATATTCGGCGCTTTTGGCCAGTCATCGACATCTAAATCAGTTCTTGGAAGGATGTGGTGATTGAGACAAGCATTGACGCGGCGTAGGCCGCGTTCTTTGTGCTATACTTGCCCTCGCGATGGTTCCTCGCCAGTATTCTGTGAGGAGGTGCCTCTTGAAATTTTCCGCTAAACAGATTTTCGTGGCGCTAGTTTCTATGCTTGTCACTTTGGGGGCCCTTTTCGCGGGACAGTACGCCTACCGCTCCAGAGTAGTGGAAAAGCCTTTGGCGGCGCGGTTGGGATCGATTACGGGAGTGCGTCACGCCTATTTGCAAGGTGCTAATTTAATGGTGCAATTAAAGCCTAATTCTAATTTGATGACCGTGTATCAGCACGTCATCGCCAATTCGACCACCGCGCTGGGACACGCGCCCGCCGAAGTGGTCATTCAGGATTATCCCAATGCCCGACTTAAGGCGCTCGCCAACAATATATCTTTCGCGGTCGCTCAAGGAGAAGCGACCGGGCAATTCGTGGCGATGAAGCACAACATCCAATCCATGGCCTCGCATTCCCGGGTTAAAGCCACTGTTGAACTTGACCCGCACCATTTATATCTCACTTTGCGGCAGGGGAATCATACCCTCTATGACGTAATTCCGGTAGCCATTGGGGGAGAGGGTCATGCTTAAAGAATCCGTTGCCGGTGTGGCCCTGGCAGTCTTAGTATTTTTAGGCGTTCGTGGGGTAAATATTTGGCCTTTGCTCCTGTTAGGGGCCTTGGTTGCGGTGTTCGCGGCCACCGGCTTGTTATCGCGGGTCAATTTATCCCGATCTCGCCAAGTGAAGGTTGGCCCCAATTTGTCGATTTCATTTCAAGACATTGGAGGGCAAACCAGCGCCAAGAATGAATTGATGGAGGCGCTGGATTTCATCCTGCGGCCTGATGACGTGGAGCGGCTCGGAATTCGGCCGCTGCGGGGCATTTTGTTGACGGGACCTCCGGGGACGGGGAAAACGCTCTTAGCCAAAGCTGCGGCCAATTACACCGAGTCCGCCTTTTTATCGGCTTCTGGTTCTGAATTTGTGGAAATGTATGCGGGAGTAGGGGCGCAGCGAGTCCGCCAACTTTTCCGAGATGCCCGACAAAACGCCCGCAAGCATAGCTTGTGCTCGGCCATCATTTTTATCGATGAAATCGAAGTCATGGCCGGGCGCCGAGGACAGCATCAGAGCCACCTCGAGTACGACCAAACGCTTAACCAACTTTTGGTTGAAATGGACGGAATGAGCGTTGATGAGGAGGTGCGGGTGTTGGTGATGGCCGCCACCAATCGCGCCGACTTATTAGACCCGGCTCTGCTGCGGCCCGGGCGATTCGACCGCACGGTGCGGGTTGATTTGCCTGATCGGAAGGGGCGGGAGGCGATATTGCTGCTTCACACCCGCAACAAGCCCTTGGAAGATTCTGTGGACCTATCGACAATCGCCGTAGAAACCTTTGGCTTCTCCGGGGCCCACTTGGAAAGCGTATGCAATGAGGCGGCGATTCTAGCTCTGAGAGACCAGATGCCGGCGGTCACTCAGGCACATTTCAAAGCGGCGGTGGATAAAGTAATGTTGGGAGAGAAGCTGGAACGTCATCTGGAGTTGGATGAGCTGTACCGAGTGGCCATTCACGAAGGCGGCCACGCCATTGTCGGGGAACTGGTCAATCCCGGTTCTGTGGCGTCCATTACCATCGCGCCTCGTGGTATGGCCCTGGGGTTTGTCCGGCAAGCACCCGATACGGACCGCCTGCTACAAACCGTATCGGAGTTGAAGGCCGATATCGCGGTGTGCTTGGCCGGGTCTACGGCGGAGCGTCTTTTGCTGGGAGAAGCGAGTACGGGAGCAGCCAATGATTTTGAAAAAGCTTGGGATATTGCCCGCCATATGGTGGTAGCCGGATTGTCGTCCCTAGGCATTGTGCAAGAAGAAGCGTTGTCGCCAGAACCTTTATACACGACCATTCAGGAGATTGTGCGGGATTCGCAGGAATTAGTGGATGAGTTGATTTCAACCCACGAATCAAGTTTACGCCAATTAGCGGATTTGCTGATGGAGCAAGAAACTCTACCCGGTGAGCGGGTACGCGAAGTCGTCGCCTAGGCTGAGGAGACGCGCGGCTGTCACGGGCTTCACCCCGACATGCCTACCATCGATAGCGGAGTTCGGGTTGCGCCTCGCCCTTGCAAAACGCCCCTTTTTTCGCTAGTATAACTTGTTATCGCATTCGAACCAGGTGATCACATGATTGAAAACGCCCATATCATCGCGGTGGGCGACGAAGTGCTGTGGGGCGAAACCGTCAATACCAACGCCGCATGGATGGCAAATTTTTTAAGAAGTTTTGGGGTACGGCCCACTTATCATTGTGTGGTTCCAGACCAGGAGCGGATTATCGGTCAGGCCGTCACACAAGCTTTGCGTATGGCCGATTTGGCGGTGGTAATTGGCGGCCTGGGTCCGACCGCAGATGATCGAACGCTAGATGGCGTGAGCCAGGCGCTGAAACGACCCCTGAGCGTAAATGCCGCATTGCTGTCCCATATTTCCGCACGTCATAGCCGGGCGGCGGGATGGCGGGAGTCCGCCGAACGTCAGGCGCGTGCTCTTGAAGGTTCCGAGCTGTGGCTTAACCCGCGTGGTCAAGCCCCTGGTCAGGTGATCCAAGGTCCTGACGGATATGTCGTGTTATTACCTGGTCCGCCACGAGAAATGCAGGGGATATGCGAAAAATGGATGGCGGGGTGGCTGGCGGGACGTTCCGCCGGGCCCATCCAACGAGACACCTATTCTATTTTTGACATGGGTGAATCCGCGGTGGCCACGCATCTTTGGCCTCTTTTGCAGGGGGCCTACCCCCAAATGGGAATATACGCGCAACCGGGCCGCATCGACGTTCGCGTGGAAACCCCGGCAACACTGATGGGCGCGATTATGCGGCAACGGGGACGGGCCTGGGTGTTGAATCGGATCCCGGTGCCGGTATATGAATTGGGTCAGAGCTCTCGCGAGGCCTACCTCGTTCACTGGCTGACCGACCAAGGGCGGCGATTGGCGGCCATGGAGTCTCTCACCGGAGGGCTGTTGCTATCCAGCTTAATCGCGGTGCCGGGGGCGTCGCACGCAATTGCTGGAGGCCTAGTCGCCTATGATGATAAAGCGAAGGCGGATTATGGGGTACCTTTAGAGGTGCTTTCGCAATTTGGAGCCGTTAGTGAAGAGAGCGCGCTGGCGATGGCTAGGGCCGTACGTCACCAGTTTAACGCCGATATCGGCGTGGCCACCACCGGATTCGCGGGGCCGGACGGGGGAACACCGCAAAACCCCCGAGGGACCTTTTTTGTGGCCGCGGTGGCGGAACAGGGGCAAATCGTCCGACGGCGCTATGTTCCGTTAGAACGTCAGGCGGTTCGCCAAATTGCGACGCGGAGTGCCGTAAGCGCTATTTGGCAGCTTTTGCAGTTGCCGCTCGCGGTCAGCGAGCAAAAACCACACGAGACGAAGGAGTTATCATGACAGATCAAGAAGCCACTTTTCAATCCATGGAACTGTCGCCCGCCATATTGCGGGCACTACAGACGATGGGTTTTGAGGAACCCTCACCCATTCAGAAACGCACCATTCCCCTTATATTAGAGGGGCGAGATCTGATTGGACAGGCACAAACCGGAACCGGAAAAACCGCCGCGTTTGGCGTGCCGATTGTGGAAAAACTAGACCACCGCTCCAAACGGGTGCAAGCTCTGGTTCTAACCCCCACTCGGGAGTTGGCCATTCAGGTGTCCGAGGAGATTACCAAGATTGGAAAATTTGCCGGAGTTAAGGTGGTTCCCATTTATGGCGGCCAGTCTTATGACCGACAGCTGCGGGCTTTGGAGCATGGAGCGCAGGTAGTGATTGGCACCCCGGGACGGGTCATGGATCATATCCGCCGCGAAACCTTGAAGTTGGACCACGTGCGCATGATGGTTCTCGACGAAGCTGACGAAATGCTGGATATGGGCTTCATTGAGGATGTCGAGTTTATCTTAAAGAACGTGCCGGAGGATCGTCAGACGATGCTGTTCTCCGCCACCGTTCCCGACCCCATCGCTAAACTGGCGCGCCGTTACCTTAACGACCCGGTTCACATCAGCATTAGCCCCGAGCGTTTGACGGTGCCGTCGATTGACCAGGTCTTTTATGAAGTGCGTGAATATGAAAAGCTTGATGGACTCACCCGCATTCTCGACATGGAAGGGGCCGAGCGAACCATCATTTTTTGCCGCACCAAAAAGCGTGTGGATGAATTGACAGAAGGGTTGCAGGCCCGAGGCTACACTGCTGAAGCCATTCACGGCGACTTAAACCAGGTGCAGCGCAACCGCGTGATGAAGCGCTTTAAGGATGGCGGCAGCGAAATTTTAGTGGCTACCGATGTCGCGGCTCGTGGCTTGGACATTGAAAATGTTAGCCATGTCATCAACTACGACTTGCCCCAAGACACGGAAAGTTACGTGCATCGCATTGGGCGAACGGGACGGGCAGGGCGAACGGGAACCGCCATCTCGCTCATTCATCCCAAAGAATTTCGCCAACTACGGCAAATGGAGCGCGTTTTACGCGTGCGCTTGCAGCGTCGACCGCTGCCCACGGTGGCTGACGTGGCGGAAAAGCAGCGAGAAGCCTTAAAGCAGCGTCTGGCCGAGGAAATTGAGCATGGCGTACTGCCCACGTATCAGGACTTAGTCATGCAATTGGCGGAGCAATTTGATTCCGTGGATATTGCTGCCGCCGCCATTCGCCTCATGGTGGAAAAGGGCCGCGATTCGGCCGAGGATACCACCGAATTTGGGGAAACCGGGGCTGAGCCCGGAATGGTGCGACTCTTCCTTAATGTCGGCCGGATGGACCGCGTGTCGCCCAGCGACATCGTGCGGGGATTAGCCGAGGGGGCTGGAATACAGGGAAGCGTGATTGGATTAATCGACATCTATGATCGCTTTACCTTCGTAGAAATGCCGAAGGACGCCGTCAAAAAGGTGTTGCAAAATGTCGGATCCATCACCATCCGGGGCAAGAGTGTAAATCTAGAACCGGCGCGCCCGCGCTGAGCAGGAGTTCGAGGGAAAAACGCGAATTGTTGCCCAAGAGGTTAATGTAGGGGAGGATGCCGATACCATGCCGATGGATCGCGAGAAGGCTTTAGACTTGGCGCTGGCGCAAATTGAAAAGCAGTTTGGCAAGGGTTCCATAATGAGGCTAGGACAGGAAGCGAGCCGTTCTGCCGTGGACGTTATTTCCACTGGCTGTTTGACGTTGGATTTAGCCATGGGAGTGGGAGGACTTCCTCGCGGTCGGGTGGTCGAAATATATGGGCAGGAATCCTCAGGGAAAACCACTGTCGCCTTGCACGCCATCGCCCAAGCACAAAAAGCGGGCGGAGTCGCGTCCTTCATCGACGTGGAGCATGCTCTCGATCCCACCTACGCTGCGCGCTTGGGCGTCAATCTCGATGATTTGCTTATTTCCCAACCCGATACCGGGGAGCAGGCGCTGGAAATCGCTGAAGCCCTGGTTCGTTCGGGAGCAGTGGATATTGTGGTGTTAGACTCGGTAGCCGCCTTGGTGCCGCGGGCGGAAATCGAAGGAGAAATGGGCGATGCCCACGTGGGACTGCAGGCCCGGCTCATGTCGCAAGCTTTGCGCAAACTCACCGGGGCCATTTCTAAATCTCGAACCATATGCGTGTTTATTAACCAGTTGCGGGAAAAAGTCGGCATTATGTTCGGTAATCCGGAAACCACCCCGGGTGGGCGCGCGTTGAAGTTTTATTCTTCCATTCGGCTGGAAGTGCGGCGCATTGACAGCCTGAAGAATGGCAGTGAAGTGGTGGGCAGCCGCACGCGAATAAAAGTGGTGAAAAACAAAGTCGCTCCACCTTTTAAACAAGCGGAGTTCGATATTTTGTACGGCGAGGGCATCTCACGGGAAGGAAGCATTCTCGATTTGGCGGTAGATATGGGGTTGGTTCAAAAGAGCGGCGCCTGGTATGCCTATGGTGATACCCGGCTAGGCCAAGGGCGGGAGAATACCCGCGACTATCTTAAGGCGAACCCCGACCTCGCCAATGAGTTGGACCGGCGGATTCGCCAACAGGTGCAAGGGCAGCCTGAAACGCCTGACACTTCTGTTGAGGGCGATGGGGAATAGCGCCAAGTCGCTTGCGCTTGGCTGGCTCACCCGGCGCAGCCTGACTACCCGGGAATTGCGCGATCGGCTGACCAAAAAAGGTTGCGGCAGCCAGGAGATTGATGAAGTCCTAAAGGATCTTGATCGGTTAGGACTCATGGACGATAAACGGCTAGGGGAGCAAATCGTAGCGTCGGGACTTTCTCATTATGAGGGGCCAATGCGCATCGTGGCGCGTCTAGCCTCTCGAGGTGTGCCCGGGCCTATGCGGCGCCAACTCTATCATGAGTTGCTGGCCGGGAACAATTGGCAAGAGATTGCCCTTCACGTACGGGAGCGGTACGATATTACCAATGCGAAAGATCGGGCCCGCTTTATTCGACATTTGACGCGGGAAGGATTTCCCACGGGTATTATCCGAGACTTAGCGGGCTCGGTTCAAGATTTTGTGGACGATGGTATGGATGAAGGGTAACCGGGGCGAAGAAGGTGGCGCTTTGGCGCAAACGTTGCTGTGCCATAAACCAGGTGTTGAGGTTTATCCCATGAATTGGACCAGTCAAAGCCAAGCAATAGGGCTTTGCCGCAAACTTCACGACGCGACCAGGTTCCCGGAAATACCGATATATGGAATGCCGCGGTCTCGCAGAGGCGACCCGCCTGCGCTTTCGTTCTGACATAAGATGAATAACGCGCAAGCATAAAGAAAGGGGTGCGGCGATGCAGATACCGTCATTTGGGTGGGGAGGCAGCACTCGAGGACTGGGAACGTTAATTGCGGTATTGATGCGCTATCCGGAAGTCTCCAGCGTGCAATGCAATCCCGAGGCTAAAACGATTCAAGTAACCTTTGTCATTCGCGGCCCGATTGACGAGGGACCTTGGCAACAGGTGTGGGAAAATGCCGTCACCGCTCTAAAGACCTATCGACAAATGACCAAGCGTCCCCTAGAAATTATTGAGATGACGCGGGAACTCACGGGCGACGTCCTCACCATTGAACTGGTTCGGGACACCAATACCCTGTCTGTTGAGGAAATTGGGATTGCCATTGAAATTCTCCGCGACCAGGCGCAGTTGACTGTGCTGTACGACCCTCACGATTTGTTGGAAGAAGATATGATGGTGCAGGAAGAAACGATTCAAGAACGGCTTCAAACCTTGGTTCAAGAAGGGTCGGGGCAGTTGGTGGCGCTGCGCGATGAAGGTCGGGTGCTCATCTTTAATACATGACGGGAGGCTATTCATGCGGGTGCTGCTGATTGGCGATGTGGTGGGGAAAACCGGACGCCGCATGATCGCCGAGAATGTGCGCGGCCTTAGAAACTCCTTGAGTATCGATTTAGTGGTGGCTAATGGAGAAAATGCCGCCGGTGGCAACGGCATCACCCATCAAGTTTTGGACGAGTTGTTGAGTCTCGGAATCGATGTGCTCACCTCGGGCAATCACATTTTTGATAAAAAAGAGGTTTTTGACTTCATTGATGATGTCCCCCACTTGTTACGGCCCATGAATTTGCCCGATGGCACCCCCGGTCGTGGATATGTCATCGTTAGTCCCGGCGGAGTACCGGTGGCCGTGGTCAGCTTGTCGGGGCGTTCCTTCATGCCTTTTCAATATGACGATCCTTTTATAGCCATGGAGACTCTGTTGGCGCGGGTGCAAGGGGAAGCCGCAGTCGTGCTGGTGGATTTTCACGCGGAGACCACCTCGGAAAAGGCGGCTTTAGCCTGGTTTTTGGACGGGAAGGCGTCCGTCGTGGTGGGAACCCACACCCATGTGCAGACGGCCGACGAACGGATCTTGCCCCATGGCACGGCCTTTCTAACCGACTTGGGAATGACGGGCCCGCTCGATTCCATTTTAGGGGTTAAAACCGAGTTGGTGATTAAAAAAATGCGCACGCAAATGCCAGTGCGGTTTGATACCGCGCAAGGCCCTGGCCAACTTGGAGCGATGATGGTGGATATTGACACCGAATCTGGCAAAGCGGTCTCCGTCCAACGCATTCTTATCCGGGAGGGGCTTCCCTCATGAGATTTCATGGAAAAGAAATTCCCGTGGTGGACACCCATGCGGACAGTCTGGGAAGTGTTTTGCGGGGAGAGCGGCATTTGTATGAACATAGCCAACACGGCCAGCTCGACTTCCCGCGAATGGCTGAGGTGGGGCATCGATTGCAATTTCTTTCGTTATGGGTGGAGCCGGAATATAAGCCGGAGCGGGCCTTAGCCAGGACTTTGCAATATATTGACGCATTCTGGCAAGAAACCGCGGCCCATCCAGAATGGATTGTTCCGGTTGTGGATGCGGCGGGGCTGCAAGCGGTGGCGGCGGGCGAGGCAATGGGCGCGGTGATGTCGATAGAGGGGGCTGAAGCTCTGGGAACCGACCCAGCGCGAGTTCGCCTCTTGCATCGTCTCGGCGTGCGTTTAATGAGTCTCACCTGGAATCAGCGCAATGCCTTGGCGGATGGGGCGGGCGAAGACCCAGGCGGTGGCGGGGTAAGCCGGGCGGGTCGTGAGATTATCCGCGAAATGAATGCAGTGAGAATTGTGCTTGATGTCTCCCATCTCTCCCAGGCTTCATTTTGGGATGCCTTGGAGTGCTCCTCCAAGCCGCCCATCGCGTCCCATTCCAACTGCCAAGCCCTAGCACCCCACCGGCGCAATCTCTCTAATGGGCAAATCCGGGCATTGGCAAAGCGCGGGGGCGTGCAGGGAATCACATTTGTCCGTGATTTCCTGCAGGGAGGCGAAAATCTCGAGCGGGTCGTTGATCATATGATTTACGCGCTGGACCTGGTGGGGGACGATCGGCATCTCGCCCTTGGGTCTGATTTTGATGGGGTAGAGGTTCCGGTCACGGGACTGGAAGACGTCACCTGTCTCCCGCAATTAGCGGATGCGCTCAGCGGTAGGGGCGTTTCCGACAATACCATTGGACGAATTTTTGGGTACAACTATCTTGATTTCTTTACCCACGCTTGGCAAGGATAGGGACTGGTCATTTTACGAGTTCCGGGGAAGGTTGATGTGACATGGCGGCAAGTCTGGTCAAAGTGGAAATCGCGCAAGATAGCGCTTGGGACGCGGCGGTCGATTTATTGGCGATAGGGTTATTCGAAAACGAGCCCTTAACTGGGGTTCTGAAGGAGGTGGACGCCCGCTTGGGGGGCGTGATCCAAGACGCTTTATCCCGAAATGAGTGTAAAGGGGAATGGTTGGCCAGTTGGGACACCGCCACCTTGGGAATGATGCGTCCACGGCGTCTTTTAGTCGTGGGACTAGGAGAAAAAGGGGAATTTGATCTGCGCCGTTTGCGACTGGCGGCAGGCTTCTCCGCGCAAAAAGCTCGCGACGTGCGAGCGACCGCCTTGGCTTGGTCAGTGCCGCCGCTGACGGCGGACGCGTCCGACATGGCCGATGTGATGACGGACGGCATTATCGTGGGCACCTGGCGATTCGCGAAATACTCCCGTGATAGTGATGGCTACGCCTTACAAGAAGCGCAATTGTTCGATCTTCCCCCCGGAGGCCAACCGGGATTGTCGCGCGGTCAAGTGCTGGCCCATGCCGAGAACTATGTTCGCGAACTAGGAATGCGACCATCCAACAAACTCTATCCCCAACTCATGGCGGAGGAAGCCCTGAAAACTGGACGAGAGCATGGCTTTGAGGTCGAGGTCTTCGACGAGAAGAAGTTGGCCGCCATGGGTATGGAGGCTATTTTGGGAGTAGGCAGCGGGAGTGAGCACCCGCCACGGTTGGTGGCAATGCGCTATCACGGAGGCGGGAACCGCACCCTGGCCTTGGTGGGAAAGGGAATTACCTTTGACTCGGGCGGCATTTCGCTGAAGATCCCGGCAGGAATGGAAGAGATGAAATTTGATATGTTGGGGGCAGGGGCGGTCATCGGAGCGATGAGAGCCATCGCCGAACTTAAGATCCCCCTGAACGTCGTCGGGATTGTGGCCTTAGCCCAGAATATCCCCTCGGGGACTTCGATTAAGCCGGGAGATGTCGTCAAGGCTTTCAATGGAAAAACGATTGAGGTTATCAATACGGACGCGGAAGGACGTGTGGTATTGGCGGATGCCGTAAGTTACGCCGCCGATCTGCGGGTGGATTGGATTGTGGAGGCGTCCACCCTCACTGGTGCGGCCCTTACCGTGTTAGGTCACGAAGCAACCGCCTTGGTGGCGGCCGACGATGGTCTGGCCAGCCTGGTTCTGCAAGCTTCTGAGGCATCGTGCGAGCGGGTCTGGCGTCTTCCTATTTATCCTGAATATAAACGGTTGTACCGCTCCAACACCGCCGACATTAAAAACTCGCCGGGGCGCGACGCCGGCACCATTACCGGCGGCATGATTATCGCGGAGTTCGCCGGGGAAACTCCGTATGCCCACTTGGACATCGCGGGCACCGCCTGGACGCCCACCAGCCCCTTAAATGGCACCAAGAACGGACCTACCGGAGTGATGGTCCGAACCTTCGCAAAATTGGCGGAGATATTGAGCCATTAACGTCCTCGCTTATGTGCGGGCGGCTCCCTACCAGGGGGCCGTCTTTCTCGTTAGGAATAAATTGGAAAAACATCGGTATACTAGCCAGGGGCAATAGATAGGGGGAGCGACAGCAATGTGGACGGCCGGTCTCGATATGGCCCGCCTACAATCGCGGGTGCGGCATCTAGAGAAGGAACTTTTACGGGTAAGATCAAGCCGTCAGGTGTTGCTCAATCTGGTGGTGCTGCAAGACCGTCAGCAAAAGCTGCGTCTTCAGGCATTACAGCAGGAAAATCGTCGGCTGCGCCGCCATCGGCGAGAAAAATCCGAAACCGGCGCATGAGGCAAGCGGTGCCAACCCATCCTATGGCTAAGGAGGGAAGCGCCGATGAGCAGATGGTTTGGCAAAAACCGCGGGACAACCTGGGTGCTTGGCGGGCTGCTGGCGGTTTTTTTGGTGATTTGGAGCATTCACGGCAAGCAGGCAGGGCGCGACGGGCCGGCGGCTATGCCCGGGGCCCCCTCCACCTTTCAAGTGGTGGGGTTTTACGAAAATAAGGTTGCAGGCGACGGAATGCCGAGCTCAAGAATTTCGTTTAGTGCTCACGCCAAGCAGGTAACACAAGTGAGTCCTTTATGGTTTAGCGTGAGTCCCAACGGCAGCGTACGGAATACCGGCTATGACGCCACCCTGGTGGCGGAGGCCCATGCCCGCCATGTATTGGTAGTTCCCCTGTTCATTAGCGCTCAAGGCAGCACCAACGTGTTATGGTCTATATCCACCCGCCGGCTGGCCGCTAAAAATATTGCCCAAGTGGTTAGGGTTGACCATCTTGATGGCGCCAGCATCGATTTTGAATTGCTGAATCCCAAAAGCCGGCGAGACCTTTCTCGCTTTGTGGGAGACTTGGCCAATCACCTGCACCCCATGCACAAAATCCTGGCGGTATCGGTATTCCCTCTAGCGGGACTGCCCGTTTCCATCAATGGAGCCTATGACTATAAAGCGCTGGCAAGTGTCGCCAACTATCTGGTGATAATGGCCTATGACCATCACTACAGCGGGGGACCGCCGGGGCCGGTGTCACCCTATCCCTGGGTAAAAAGCAGCGTCGAGGCGGCCGTTAAACAGGCGCCTGCCAATCGTTTGGTTCTGGCCATTGGTATGTACGGATATGATTGGATTAATAATGGCAAAGCCGGTGCCGCTCCGACTCTGGCCGATGTCACGGCGGAAGCGTTGGCGAAAAGCCAGGGGGCCCCTATCCATTATGTTCCGTCCCAGTCTCAAAGCGAGTTTACCTATTCTCAAAACGGCGTCTCGCACATTGTCTGGTTTATGGGAGATCAGTCCGCCAGAGCCCGCTTGGCGCTGGCCCAGCAGTATCATCTCGCTGGCATCGCGTTATGGCGGCTAGGGATGGAGGATCCGAACTTTTGGAAGGTAGTGCCCTAAAAGGGAGGGAGCCATGCCGGGCGATTACGTCACCGTGGCCCTTGCTCTCGCCTTAGCCTATCAAGTGGTGGCTCCCGAGTGGGACCAGGCGCGAGGACCTCAATATAGTCTAGCGGTCCTCATCAGTTTGCTGAGTCTGGAGGGTGTCCGCTGGATAAGCTTTTCCAGTCTCCGCATCGAGTGGCTGATTAGTGGGCTGGCCCTTATGGGCTATGCTGTCGCGGGCGCCGCCACCCGACGGCTGCGGTTGCCGTTAGCGGTTCTCAGCCTCGATGCAGCCGGGGGATGGGTGGCCCTCTCGTTAACCGGGGCGTCTCATCCCGCCATTATTGCCGGAGCCGCCGCGGGTAGCGTACTCCCGGCGGCCTTAGGTCCCTGGCCGACGGAGTGGGAGGGCGCTCTAAATGCCGGGGCTGTCATTTTAACTGGCGCTCTCGGATTGCGGCAGCTGCTCAAAGCTCTCTTCCTGGGGGGAGCCGTCTGGCCACTGGGACTTTTAGCCATCCCTTGGCTCCTTATTTGGGATTGGTGGCGCGAGCGCGCTGCACCATCAGGACAACCCACACGACGGCGATGATGAGAACGGCCGCCAAGAAGTAATGGCTCGCTCCGCCAAGAGCTTTGCCGCTCGCGCCAAAGCGATAGCCTAGATAGGTGAAAAGTACGGTCCAGGGCAGTGCCCCCAAAAACGTAAATCCGATAAAACGTCCCGCGGGCATGTCGGCAATGCCGGCGGGAAGGGAGATGTAGGTGCGGACTCCCGGCAAAAGGCGCCCGAAAAACACCGCGCCGTCTCCATGGCGGCGAAACCAGGCATCGGCCCGTTCAATCTCATGACGCCTTACGCCAACATAGCGTCCGTAACGCTCGATTAAGGGTCGACCGCCCCAGCGCGCCAGTGCGTATCCCAGCAACGCGCCCGCTAGTCCTCCCAAGAGTCCTGCCACCATGGCCGACATTAGGGAAGCACGCCCGATATAGGCGAGATAACCCGCATAGGGCAAAATAATCTCCGACGGCACCGGGATATAGCAACTCTCCAACACCATTCCCATGAAAACGCCAAACAAGCCTAGGGACAAAATGGTATTTGCCAAGTGGCTCAACATTAGGGTTCCTCCTCAAATTGATACAAAGACTCCACAAAACTGGGCGCGGGAACGGGAAAACGGATTCTATGCTCCTCTTGAAATCGCGTTAATTGAGATAAGGAGACAACCCCCGTAATCAGCTCTTCGCCCACCGCATGACACGATTCCGCGACAATCCCGCTGCCATCCGGTGTGAGTTCGCTCGGCACATAAATTCCCGCTTTGCCTGTTAATCGCAGGCCAAACAAACGTCCGGTGGAGGCGGCGACAATCCCCACCATAGGAACGTCCTGAACCCGCGAAAAACATCCGCGGCGAGCCTTCCCCGGGGTGTAGCGGGCATCGGCGTCGGCTATGGGAACCGCGACCAGACGCGCTCCCATTGATTCCACCATGCGAAAGGATTCA
Source organism: Bacillota bacterium (assembly GCA_021792935.1). GTDB lineage: Bacteria > Bacillota > Sulfobacillia > Sulfobacillales > Sulfobacillaceae > Sulfobacillus_B. Next base: position 14,944 of record JAJYTS010000028.1, read on the forward strand.
AAATAGGTAGCGTCGTTGCATACTAAGGCGCTAAGCCCCCAGGGCTTGACAATGGCGGGGCGTGTCTCCGGTCCCTTGACAATTCCCCATTGGGTTTCCACGGGGAGGGGGTGCCATTTTGGTTGCCATAGATTTAAACGCCCATCTGCGCCAAATCCTAGCGCCACGTTGATAAGCTGGCCGTGATACAAGGTCAGCCCGGAACCGGCGATGGTCACCAAGGAAAACTCCCGGCTCAGAGCCGCCATCCATCCTCTCCAGTGACGAAACAGGGAGGGAGACATAATCCGAAGTAAAGACCGGATGGTGGGATTGGTGAGTGTATTGACCGCGGCCGAGTCCGGCATAATCGCCCCTAAAAGAGATAAGGGGAGGTATTCCGGAAAAACCAGCAGATGGCAATGTGCGTGAGCGGCCTGGCGAAACACGGCGGCTACGCGCTCCGACCAATCGCGAGCCCTTTTTACCGGTTCGGCGTTCCACTGAACGGCCCCAATCTTAATCCGATCAGTCGGCCAAATCCGAGGCACACGCGGACGGCCCCCAGTTTTTGGCCTATCTTGACGCAGCTTGGCCTCCAGCCATAGTTTCGCCCCCAGCCGCGCCGCCCAGGGCAATCCCTGCGCTTCTTTTTCCACCATCGTCACCACCAGCGGTGCGCTTTATATAAATGGGGTCGCAGCCCTTGACGAATGGGAACCGCTTTTTGCACGGCATTGAGATGTTCAAGCGCCACTTCAACGGATAAATCTCCGCCATCCGGGTTTAGCGGCAAGACCCCGCTTTCCTCGCTATCCAGTTCGCAGGGAAGATAGAGGGCGGGTGATGAACCCACGGCTAGACCATAGACCTGGTTCGCCTGCACGGCACGCCATAACGGGTCAAGAAAGGGAGAGGCGTACTGCCCGCTGTCGGCGATGATGAGGCCCACGCCCGCGAGCGATAGGGCGCGGGCAATTTCCGGAACACGCAGATCGCTTTGCTGGAGCCAGGCAATGTAGTGATGCTGAAAACGCCATACTTTGCCTAATCCGACGGCGAGATCGGTTCCAGACCAATCTGTCCCTTGCGGCGAATATCCGATGACAGTGCCGTCGGCAAGATTCCCCACCAGCAACGCGCTTTCCGACCAGCCTGCCCAAGAACGGAAACGGGAATGGGACGGTGCGTTCTGGCCAGGCCATATGACTAAATCGTAACCTGGGCGCGGTGGCGGCAGTTCCGACTGGCACACCAGCAATATTTTAGCCATAATGAATCTCCCGCCAAGAGCTTTTGCGAACAAGCCCTCCTAACAGGCTAATGCCGATGACCAACGGCAATATCATCCACCACCAATCGCGGCTTACCCGCGGAGGAGCGGCCGCCATGTGGCGAGCGCTCAGTAACGGAATGGCCGCCACCAGCTTGTCCCCGGAATAGATGACGGCGCGGCCGACCCGGCGGTGGCGCTTGATGGCGGCCCGGCTGTCGGGATGCGATGGCCTTAATGTTATCTGAATAGGGGGGGCATCACCATCGCTGGCGGCGTAAACGACAGTTTTTCCGGAAACCACGGGAATGGCACGTCCCCCTCTTTGAACAGTTCCCACCCTTTGTCCGGCTTTTAGCAGAACTACATTATGATAATGATCGAAACCCCAAGTGAGAAGGTTTTGCGCGTCTGGCCAAAGCCCGGTCGGCGTATCATGCAAGAGCACCTCAATTAAGAACAAACCATGACGGCGGGCGGCTCCCACGATCGTCTCGTCAGCTTCCACGGTATATCCAATTTTTATGCCCACGGCTCCAGAATAATTGTATAGCAATTGATTTTGGTTGTAGTAAACACGCGGTCGTGGGTCAGGCGGCAACACAGAACTATGCGTATCCACGATGCGGGCAAAAATAGGGTTGCGCATGGCATGTTCGGCAATAACGGCCATTCCTAGGGCGCTGACCACATGCTTGTGGTCGGGCAGTCCGTCCGGGTTGTCAAAATGTATCCCGGGGGCGTGCCAGGCTTTGGCCTGGGCATTCATGAGCCGCACGAACGCGGGCACCGACCCAGATACCGTTTGCGCGATAGCGTAGGCAGCATCATTGCCCGAGACCATCATCATCGCGGTGACCACCTTCGGCATGGGCAGCCGTTGCCCTGCCAGCAAATACGCACTGGAACCCGGTTGCAGTTCAGCCGTTTTTGAAACCACCACGGTGCGCCGCCATCCGTGGGTGATGGCTAAGTATGCCGTCATAATTTTGGTGATGGAGGCCGGGTAAAATTCACCGCGAATATCGCGGCCATATAAGATTTGGCCTGTATTGCCGTCGATGAGAATAGCTCCCTGAGCCGTCGGCGACGGATGGGACGCGGCCCTGGCCGCTGATGAGTATGACGTCAAAAAAAACCCGGCTAACGCCACGGCAGTGCATGCCTGCTTCCATTTTCCCACGCGCATGGCGAAAACTGTCCCCCCGAACAACACTAGGGTCATTCTAACAGACTGGAGAGTCCGGCGCCTTTGATATAATAAGGATAATTGTGTCGGATCGCTGGTGGAGGTGGATGGTGGGCGCGGTGGCGATAGTTAAGTTTGGCTCCACCAGCACGACCCTGCTGGCAGCCGTTGGACTGAACAGGGTCATTTTGCGGGAGCAGCGGCTTATCAATCTATTTTCGCCAGATGGGCCCGAGCGTATCGTTGCTTGGGCGCGGGAGATTCGAAACAGGGTCGACCAGTTGGGGATCGAGCCCCTGGCGGCCGGCGGGGAGGGTCTTCGCCTCAATCGCCCATTGCAAAGCCGCCTTGAACGCGTTTTCCCGTGGTGGTGGCACCTAACCGGCGCAACGGAGGGAATCTTGGCCTGGATGGCGGTCAAAGCCCAGCATCCCGCGTGTGATGTAGTGGTAGATATTGGGGGCGGTAGTACGGAGATTATTACCCGCGAAAAAACATTGAGTTACCCAGTTGGCGCGGCCAGGTCAGGGTCCGCCGCTTGGGAAGTCTTTACTGACGCGCGTGGTCCCGTCTTTATAGGGGGCACAGCCGTCGCGCTCGCGGCACGAATGAAGCGGTGGCAATTGACGGCGGATCATGTGGCCGGCTTCTTGCAAGCCCTTAAAACCCATCCCGAACAATTCCGGGATTTAGATCCATTGCGCCGCCAGATGCTTCCCAGGGGATTGGCTCTGATGGAAGACATTATTCGACGGAATGAATGGCCTCAGTTTGACGTCAGCGATCGCGGTTTAACTGAGGGTTTGTGGCTGGCGGCTAGTCTGGGGCGGATAGCACCGTGACCAAGGACTCTCGCGCTACCACTCCCATGTTGGAGCAATATTGGCGCCTAAAAGACCAGCATCCAGACGCGCTGCTGTTCTTTCGCTTAGGCGACTTCTACGAACTCTTTGACAAGGACGCGGAGATTGCGGCCCCACTTTTGGATTTGCAGTTAACGTCGCGGGACGGCCGCGTGTCCATGTGTGGAGTGCCCTGGCATGCGGGCAATCAGCACGCGCGGCGCTTATTGGAGCAAGGCTTTACAGTGGCGATAGCGGAGCAGGTGGAGGACCCGGCACAAGCGCGGGGTTTGGTGGAGCGTCAAGTCATACGGGTTTTAACCCCGGGCACGCTAATCCCCGATGATGACGAGGGATTGCCGCGCTTAGGCCTTTTGTATCGCCACCGCCAAGGGTATGTCGCCATTATGGTGGAATTGTCGACGGGCACGCTGCAGATTGCCGAAACCTCCGCAGCGCCGGAAGATCGGCAGTATCTGAGTCACGTCTGGGCCACCTGGGCGCCTAACGAGTATTTGAGCAATTCTCAGGAAAAGTGGGCCCAAAATTCTTTTCTTGTGGACCAAGGCCAGTATTTTCAGCGGGCCGACGCCATTGTTAGCGAGCGCTTGATAACGGACACCTTTGGTCTGAACGGTCTGCGTCAGTGGGGATTAGATGGCCGTCCCTGGGTGCGGGACGCTCTGGCAGCATTGGCGCGCTATTTGCAGCGTATCCGCCCAGGCGAACTGCCCCATTTGCAAGACATTCGCGTATTGGAACCCGGTTCGCGAATGCGACTCAGCTCGCGCGCGTTGGAGCAGTTGGGGGTATCGGGAACTGTCCACTCGTTGGCGGAGCGCATCGACTTTTGCCGGACCAAAATGGGTAGTCGGCGCCTGCGTGACTGGCTGGAACATCCGCTGGCGGTTGACGCGATGATTCAGCCGCGAATGGCCGCCGTGGCGCACTTGGTTGAGGATGCCCTATTGCGGGACACGGTGCGGACCGCGTTGGAAAGGGTCGGAGACCTGAGTCGACGGGTCGCGCGTCTGACCATGGGTCAAGGCCGTCCGCGCGATGTGTTTGGCGTCTATCAGGCACTCATGGAGATGCCGCAATTGTTGGCCGTACATAATCTCGGGATCTGGTCTCTCCCCAAACCGGTGCTTCAAGCTTCAGCCCCGGAATTAGCCCGGGCCTTAGATGTGCTGGTGTCGCCACCCCCCGCGCGCTGGGACGACACGCCATTGATTCGTGACCAGATTGATGCGCGCATTGATGAGAATCGAGGTCTTCTCACTAACCATCGCCAGGCGTTGCTGACCTTGGAGCAAAGCGAACGGGAGCGGTCCGGGATAAAATCCCTGCGGAGCGGATATCACCGGACCTTTGGCTACTATCTGGAGGTGGTGAAAAGCCAGGCCAAGAATGTTCCCGATGACTGGCACCGCCGTCAGACGACGGCTCACACCGAGCGATATATTTCCGATCCGCTCAAGGAGTTGGAAAGAGCTATTATCGACGCCCAGGCCCAATCGCAGAGCGCAGAGAAGGAGTGGGCGGAACGGCTGCAAAACCGTATTCGCGAGGAAAGCCCCTGGCTTATCGCCTGGGCCGCCTGGCTTTCTGAAGTCGATGCGTTGAGCGCCATGGCCGAGGCGTCCGTGAGATATCGATACCATCCCCCCGAGTTCGTGTCCGACCAATCGGGAGTGTTAATTCAAAACTTGCGCCATCCGGTATTGGAAGCGCTCGTGGACGAGTATGTCACCAGTAGTCTTGAGCTGAGCTTCGACCAGCGTACGCTTATCATTACCGGCCCCAACATGGGCGGAAAGTCAACTTTTATGCGCGCCGTTGCGCAAAATATTATTCTGGCTCAATGTGGGTGCTGGGTGGCCGCCGAGAGCTATCGGGCTCCTCTTTTTGATGCCGTCCTCACCCGAATCGGCGCTGACGACGATTTAGTCCGCGGTCAATCCACCTTCATGGTGGAAATGGAGGAAGTGGCGGCGATTTTGCGGCAGGTAAGCGCCAACAGCATCGTCCTATTGGATGAATTGGGCCGCGGCACGTCCACCTATGACGGCATGGCTATCGCTCAGAGCGTAATTGAACGGCTGGCGGCGCCTGATGGGCCTTTAACCTTCTGCGCCACTCATTACCATGAGTTGACGGAAATCGCGGAGAGCAATGGACATGTCCTCAATCTGACGGTGGAGGTGCTTGGAGGGCCTGAAGGGCCGCTTTTCAGCCATCAGGTGGTACCGGGAAGAGCTTCCCAATCGTATGGCATTGAAGTGGCGCGCCAAGCGGGGCTTCCCGCGCCCCTGGTGCGGCGGGCGCAGAGCCATCTCAAGCACTGGGAGGAAAACGCAGGCAAAAACACCGCGACACCTCCCGCTTTACAGTTGACCTTTGACAATCCCGATCCGCTGGCGGGACCGCTATTGGGATCTTTACGCGATTTAAATCCGGATGACCTTTCTCCGCGCGAGGCCTGGCTTTGGATTTCGGAGTGGAAAAGTCGCATGGAGCGAGGAGTGCCGTAATGGGAAAAATTCACCGCTTGACGCCCGTTGTCGCCAATCAAATCGCCGCCGGCGAAGTGGTGGAACGGCCCGCCTCCGTGATCAAAGAACTTCTGGAAAATAGCTTGGACGCCGAAGCCACACTCATTGAGGTGGAGATTGGGGAGGCGGGGGAGCATCTCGAGGTTAGGGATAGTGGGGTGGGCATGGATGCCGAGGACCTGCCCCTCGCTATTGAACGTCACAGCACCTCCAAGCTTGTGTGTTTAGACGACTTGGAACATTCGCGGACTCTGGGAGTGCGAGGAGAAGCCCTGGCCGCCATTGCCTCGGTGAGCGAACTGAACCTATGGTCCCGTCCTCGCGGCTCTTCGCAGGGCCACCGCTTATCCGTTCTCTTTGGGGATGTCGGCAATGTCGTGCCCCAAGCCATGAACCCCGGGACTCGGGTGCGGGTTAGCCGATTATTTGACCGGCAGCCGGGGCGCTTTAAGGCGCTTCGGACTCCTGCCGCTGAATTTGGTGCGATCCAACTGGTGGTGCAGCAATTAGCCATTGGCCGAGCCGACGTGCAGTTCCGACTTACTCGTGGCGGCCGTCCCGCGCTCGATACGCCGGGACGCGGCGACTATCCGGCAGCCCTCTTAGCCCTATTTGGACGCGAGATTGCCAGCGACCTGCTGCCAGTACACTATGAAGGGGAGGAAGGACTGCAAATACGGGGCTATCTGGCCCCAGCCCACCGCCATCGCTCCAATCGTCACGGCCAGGCCCTGTATATTAATGGCCGCTGGATAAGCAATTGGCTCATTCGCTCAGCGGTGGAAGAAGCGTTTCGCCCCCAAGTCCCGGAACGGCGCTTTCCATATTTTTGGCTATGGCTGGAGATTCCACTAGCGCAGGTCGACCCTAATGCCCATCCCGCCAAAGCGGAGGTACGGCTGCTGCGGGAGCGCGCCGTCCGCGCCCTTACCTATCGAGCGGTCCGCGAGACTTTGGAAAAACAATCGCAAGCCCCGAAATGGGAGACTCATGCCGAGGAACCCGAGCCACAAGTCTGGGGCGCGGCATCATTTGAATGGTCGCTACCCCAAGTAGGGCGGGGGGAAGACAATACCCCAGTCTTGCATCGGCAATTTCAGGACTTGGTGCCGTTGGCACAATGGCGGGCCAAATATATTATCGCCCAAGGCCCTCAGGGTTTATGTCTCATCGACCAGCACGCCGCCCACGAGCGCATTTATTTTGAGCGGTTTAAACGCCAAGGCCGTGCCATCACCCTAAGTCAGCCGCTCCTGCTGCCCTTGTCCGAGACTCTCTCGGGCGCTGAGTGGGCGACTTTTTGCCAACATGAAACAGATTTGCGGCAATGGGGCTTTGAAGTAGAAAGCCTGGGCGGCACCACCGTGGCTATTCGCGCCGTTCCCGGCGCATTTCACGATTTGCGAACGCACCAGGGGCTCTTGCGCACCGTGCTGGAACTTTTAAGCGGGGGAGAGTGGGCGGGGGGAACCTCCCATCCCGTCAGTTGGGCCGAAGAGGCGGACTATGCCATGGCCGCCTGCAAAGCGGCCATCAAAGCCAACCGGCCGATGAGCATGGTAGAAATGCAATCATTATTGGACGACATGAGTCGGGCCGAGGATCCGCGGGGCTGCCCCCATGGGCGGCCCACTTTAATTATTTTAACTCTGGAGGAGGTGGATCGCCGCTTTGGCAGGCGAGGATAACCAAACCCGTCCTCGATTATTGGTCATTGCCGGCCCTACAGGGGTGGGGAAAACTGAAATCGGGGCGCAGGTCGCTCAAAAAATTGGAGGGGAAATCATTTCCGCTGATTCCGCCGCCGTATTTCGGGGACTGGACGTGGGAACGGCTAAGCCTCCTCTCGCTCTGCGGCAAGTCGTGGTCCATCATGGTCTGGACCTGGTGGACGCAACTGCCCGGTATTCGGTAGCCGACTTTCAGACCATGGCGAAAGCTGCAATCGAGGATATCGTTCAGCGGGGGCGCGTTCCCATCGTGGTAGGGGGCACGGGACTTTGGATTCGTGCCTTAGTGCGCGACTATCAGCTCCCGCCAGAAGGCGAGCCCAGCCCCATGCGACAATTGTTGCATCAATTTGGGATGCAAGACGGCTACCGCTCCTTGCGGCGCCAGCTGCGGGTGGTGGATCCGGGCAGTGCTAGTGCCATTGCGATCAATGACCACCGGCGACTGGTGAGGGCTCTAGAAGTGTTTATAACCACCGGGCGCCCCTTGTCGCGCTCCGTGGCCACCCCATCCCCCTATCACTGCGTCTATTGGGTGCTGTCTCGGGCTGTCGCGGAACTACAACAGCGCATTGGCGCGCGCACCGCCGCCATGATGCGGGACGGGTTAGTGGCGGAAGTGCAATCGCTGCTCTCGCAAGGCGTGCCGCCTCGCAGTCAAAGCCTTTCGGCCATTGGTTATAGAGAAACGGTCGACTGGATTTATGGCCTACTCACCGCCTCAGAACGAGACGCGCTGATTACCCGCCATACCCGACAATTGGCCAAGCGCCAGTTGACATGGTTCCGTGGAGAAAAAGAGGCGCGTTGGCTCGACTTATCGGCCTGGCCCATACCCAGGGCCGTAGACAAGATTGTCGAGTCCGTCCGCTAAGCCTAACGGGAAAAAATTTGAGACCCAATGACGGCCGTTTGCGGCAAAGAATCCATCCAAGCCACGTGGGGCAAGGATGGATTGTAAAAA
>JAJYTS010000121.1 GCA_021792935.1 Bacillota bacterium
TTCCGATCTAAGGTTTGGACGTGCATGCCTATCAGATTGACAGCGTGTTGAAAGTTGTGGAGGCGTTGGATGGTCGAGCCATCTTAGCCGACGAGGTGGGGTTGGGCAAGACGATTGAGGCCGGATTGGTAGCCGCCGAATTAAAGGCGCGCCGAGGGGTCCGAAATGTTCTCATTCTGGTCCCGGCAGGCTTGCAAACACAATGGGTGGAGGAGCTCTTCGCCAAGTTTGGCTGGGTGGCGCAAAAGGGCCCCAAGGAACGCGGATGGCTATGGGTCTTGTCGATCGACACCGCCAAACGGGCGCCGCTTCTGCAGCAATTGCAATATGTGGAGTGGGATTTGGTGGTGGTGGATGAGGCGCACCACTTAAAAAATACCCACACGCAAAACTATCAGTTGGTGATGGGCTTGAAGTGCCGCTATTTGCTGCTGCTCACGGCCACTCCCATGGAGAACCGGCTTACGGAATTGTACACTTTGGTGAATCTGGTGAAGCCGGGTTTATTCGGTCCCTATCTCCGTTTTTATCGCCAATTTATTCTGGATAGAAGGACGCCCAAGAACGCGGCTGAGCTTCGCGGGCTTTTGAGTCAGGTGATGGTGCGCAATCAGCGCCATGAGGTGGGTTTGCCGTTTCCTGGGCGCGACGTGACTCTGGTGCCCTTGCGGCTCAGCCGGGAGGAACGGGAATTATATACCGGGTTAAGCGCTTCGTTGAAAACCGAATATCGCCACCGGGTGCGAATGGATCAAACGGTGCTGCCCTTGCTTATTTTGCAGCGCGAGCTTTGTTCTTCCCCCCAGGCCCTCCTTCCCACACTGGAGAAGTCCGACTGGATTGGTCCCAATTTAGGTGAACTGGTGAGTCTGGCCCGGCGGGTGGGAGTTACGGAAAAGATGCGGGCGGTTCGCGAACTGGCCCGTCATATCAAAGAGCGCATGCTCATTTTCACCGAGTATCGCGGAACGCAAGAGGCCTTGGTGCAATTTTTGCGCGAGGATGGCTTTGAGGCAGCGGCTTTTCACGGGGGTCTTCGGACCCGTGACCGCGATCAGTTGGTGGAGTGGTTTAAAGAGGGAGCCCGTGTATTAGTGTCGACGGAGGCGGGTGGCCAAGGGATCAATCTGCAATTCTGTCACGTGGTGGTGAATTTTGACTTGCCCTGGAATCCCATGCGCATTGAACAGCGCATCGGACGGGTGCATCGGATTGGGCAGGTTGATAGCGTGCAGATTTACAACTTATTTGCGGTGGAAACGGTGGAAGAGGATATTTTGCGGCTCCTGCACGAGAAGATTGACCTATTTCGCACCGTTATTGGCGAATTGGACGTGATTTTACGCCACATTGAACGGCGCGGAAGCCTGGAAAAGCGGCTCATTGATATATTCTTTTGGGAGGACGACCACGACAGCATGGTAAACCGTCTTGAACAACTGGGCAACGAGTTCCTGGCGGCGCGTCAGCGCCTATCCTGGCCCTCCCCAAGCCCTGGGGAGGAGAGAGATGCGCGCTAAGGGGGCACAAAGTGAGACGCTGTCTGGTCAATAGCCCATAAGCTCGCTACAATAGGCGGGAAGGGTGGCGGGCACGTGGGAGTCCGAGTCTTTAGTGAGTGAATTAAGTCCGCGAGACCGGCGGGCTTTGCGTCAAATACTGGGTCAACTGCGAACGAGTGTGGAAGTGCTGGCCCTTATGGGTGAAGACACCATTAGCCGACAATTTGAAGCTGTACTGATGGAGTTGCGAGACCTCTCTCAAGGCAAAATCCAGCCGCGGCTTTTACCAGGGGAAAGCCAGCACCCCCTGTCCTATGGATGGGCCATGGGGGAAGAGCCCGCGCTTCGAATCGTAGGGGCGAACGGCGAGTTGTTGCCTGTGGAAATTGTCGGCATCCCGACCGGATATCAGTTTGGGGCCTTTATTCAATTATTGCTGCAGGCGGGACGGGTCCGCGCGCATCTCGCTTACGCGGTCGATTCCAGCATAAAAAATTTGCGCTGCGATGTGAGGTTGGATGTGGCTGTATCTCCCACTTGCGCTTTTTCTCCGCAGGTGGTGCGTTTGAGCCAAGCCTTTGCCCTGGCGAACCCCGCCCGTGTTTTCGCGCGTTCGATTGATGTGCTACAGCACCCGGCCGTTATGGATGCGATTGACGCCGTCCCTCTTTTAACGGTCGTGATTGATGGGGTGCCCCGGGCCCAGCACCTGGGAATGTTGTCGGCGGACGGTCTGGGCAAGTTGATTCGGGAAGCAGAAAGGGAGGTTCGGCATCGTGGCCCAGATATTCACCACGCCTAGTAGCATGCGCCAGTGGGCGCGCCAGCAGCATGGTCAAAAACGGCGGGTGGGATTAGTACCGACCATGGGGGCTTTGCATCTTGGCCATATGGCGCTAGTCCGAGAGGCCCAGCGTCACGCGGAGCGGGTGGTTGTTTCCATCTTTGTCAATCCTCTTCAGTTTGGGCCCCAAGAAGATTTGGCCCGATACCCGCAGACTCCGGAAGATGACCTGAAGCTTCTCGATGAGTTTGGTGTGGACGCCGTCTTTATGCCATCGGTTGAGGAAATGTATCCACTCGGGCCCAGTCTTACCCGGGTCAGTCTGGAGAGGCTCGCCTCAGTTTTATGTGGGAAATCGCGTCCGGGTCATTTTCAGGGAGTCGCCACCGTTGTGGCTAAGCTTTTTCATATTGTGGAGCCGGATACGGCGCTGTTCGGGCAAAAGGACTGGCAGCAGTTAGTGATCATTCGCCGCTTGGTGGCCGATTTGAATTTTCCCGTTGAGATTATCGGCGTGCCCACCGTTCGTGAAGCTAATGGGTTGGCGATATCTTCGCGAAACCGCTATTTGTCGCCCGCGGACACGAGCAGAGCTGCTTCTCTTTATCGCGCTTTAAGAGGTGCCCTCGCCGCCTATCAGTCGGGAACCCGCGGCCGGGAAGAAATCCGCCGGCAAGTGGCGGACTCTCTTTCTCTGTCGGGAATTGAGGCGGAGTACGTGGAAGTGGTTGACCCGCGAACATTAGAACCCAGCCCCGAGATGCTTTCCGGCCAGACTCTGGTGGCGGTGGCCGCGCGGGTTGGTAAAGCCCGCCTTATCGACAATATTCTTCTCGGTCAAGACTAGCGCCTAGCCGCATATACTCCCTAGGACAGGGGGGTCTCGGTGGTCAACGCGATCTAGCTGGTGTTGATTGTCGGCGGAATAGTGGTGTCAGGTCTTCATCAGCGCATGCTTCCGGTAACGGAAGCGATTGTGGGTGGCACGGAAAAGGCGGTCGAAATCGCTTTCGGGTTTGTAGGGATCATGGCGCTATGGCTGGGATTAGCCCGCATTGCCGAAGAATCGGGTCTGATGCGTGCCCTGTCGCGATTTTTGGCGCCCATTGTTTCTCGACTGTTTCCCGGGATTCCTCCTGAACACCCCGCCATGGGCACGATGGTGATGAATATGGTGGCCAATCTTCCGGGAATGAAGAGCGCGGCCACGCCGTTTGGATTGAAGGCTATGGCCGAGCTGCAAAAAATAAATGAAAGATCCGGTTATGGAGTCTAAAGGCGGTTTTTAAAAGTTGAGCAAGAAAAGGCCGTTCCGTCAGACTTGCTCATTCCTGCTCAAACAGGAACAATGCTGACTTCCTGCTTCATCGAGGCCGGTTTCACTCCGGTCTTGCGACCGAAGCCAGCGCCATCCTCTCCACAGGGCGACACGGCGGAACTCGCCGCGTATGTGGCCAGATTCCTGGCCGCATTCAGATCCCGGTCGTGATAGGCACCACAGTCCGGGCACTGCCACCGCCGAACC
>JAJYTS010000029.1 GCA_021792935.1 Bacillota bacterium
GAATATGGGAGCTCCTCACGGGTCAGATCCAATACTTGAGACCGCACTACCTCACCCACATAGAAATCCTCGCTTTGGTCGGTCACCATATCCTGCGGATAATAAGGCGCTCCGGCCAGCATGGCCGCGACCGCAGCGTCCGCCAATGGCTCTAACCCGGTTTCCTGACTGGCGGAAATGATAAATTCATTTTGGTAGTCCAGCAACTTCCGGTAGGGCTCGACCCGTTCCTGCGCATCCCCTACCAAATCCACCTTGTTTAATATTAACCAAACCGGGATAGCCCCTTGCCGGCAAAAATCCGCCACCCAACCGTCCTCCTCATTGGGAGAACGGCTCATATCGACAATATGCCAAATGAGGTCGGCATCCTTGGCGCTTAAGCGGGCGGTTTTGTTCATGCGCTCCCCCAGCTTGCTTTGGGCCCGATGAATGCCGGGAGTATCCAGCAAGACCACCTGCGCATCGGGACGATGCAAAACTCCCACAATCCGATTGCGGGTGGTTTGCGGTTTGGTATTGGCTATCGCTATACGCCGCCCCAAGAGGGCGTTCAGAAGAGTGGATTTGCCAACATTGGGCCGACCCACCAGCGCCACAAAACCAGACCTATAGCCCATCCAAATCCTCCTTGCCAAAGCGCATTGGCAACAACTCGCTGACCCGCATGACCCGGGGGACAACCCGATTTCGTGAATCGGCCATGATTACCTCAAAATCCCCAAACTCCGCCAACACTTGCCGGCATGCTCCACAAGGAGCAATAAGGTCTTGTCCCGGCCCCACCAGCAGCATTCGTTTGAAACGCCGATACCCCAGGGCTACCGCCGCGAAGACGGCGCCGCGTTCGGCGCAGCATCCCAGCGGGTAACTGGCGTTCTCCACATTCGCCCCCAGGACAATGGTTCCATCCTCGGTCTCCAATGCGGCGCCAACCGGAAAACGCGAATAGGGGGCATAAGCTCGGGACTGTGCCACTAAGGCCTGCCGCCACAATTCGTCCTCATCCGTCATCTATTCTCTCCCATCCGGCTGCTCGCCATCAGGCCCGCCCAAAACGCGCACCAAAGCGCGCGAAACCCGCCGGCCTTCCACCTGCGCCACGGTAATTTCCACATTATCCACACGCACGATTTCTCCCTCGATGGGTACCCGGCCTAACAAATGCAGCACCAATCCGCCCACGGTATCGAAATCTTCATGGGGCAACTCTAAATCCAAGTGCTCATTAAGCTCATCCAGAGCATAGAGACCGGCCACCTCCACCAGCCCCGGCCCTATCTCCTTAAGAGGTATTTCTTCGTGATCGTCATATTCGTCACGTATTTCGCCCACAATCTCTTCCAACAAATCCTCAATGGTGACAATTCCCGCCGTGCCCCCATACTCATCCATTACCACGGCGATTTGCGTGCGCTGCCGCCGAAAGTCCGCGAATAAACTATCAATCTTTTTGGTCTCAGGAACGAACTGCACGGGGCGTGCCACCTGCCGCACCGGTGTGTCCAAGGGTTTTTCCCGGCCCACCGCCAAAATGTCCCGTGCGTAGACTACGCCGGTAATGTCGTCAATGGTATTGCGAAAAATGGGTAATCGCGAGTGCCCCCAATCCACCAGCGCATCCCACGCCTCCCCCAATAAGGCGGTCTCGGCCAGCGCCTGCACATCAATGCGAGGCACCATCACTTCCCGCACCACGGTATCGCCAAAATCAAAAACCCCTTGAATCATATCCCGCTCATTGGCTTCTAAAATCCCTTGCTCCTCGCCCACTTCCACCAGAGTACGAAGCTCTTCCTCAGTCATGAGTCGACCGCCCTCGGCGTCTCCCCCAAAAAGCCGAATGATGCCCATTCCCACCCAGGTCAGCGCCTGCACCACGGGATAAAAAAGGCTGCGCGACACCCGTAGGAGGCGGGATAGTCTCAGCGCCACGTGCTCGGCGTTGTGCGCGGCGAAAGTCTTGGGGGTTATCTCAGCAAACAACAAAATAAAAACGGTCATGACCAGAGTAGATATCGCGATGCCGGCATTGCCGAAATAATGAAGAAAAAGAGCTGTCGCCAACGTTGAGGCTAAAATATTGGCCAAATTATTCCCAAATAAAACAGTGCCCAACAAGCGATTTGGCTCGTGCAGCAAAAGCGAAAGTCGAGTAGCTTCCCGATCTTCTGATAGGATGCGGATTTTACTCCGGGATAATGACATCACTGCCGTCTCAGCCATGGAATAAAGCGCCGAAAACGCCACAACAAGGATGAGCGCGACAACGAAAATCCATTCACGGGGTGCCACCGGTTTGGTTCGGTCCTCCTTCGGATTGTTTCCGACATGGTACCAAGATCCATAAGAGCGCATAAGAAACGGCCATGCCAATACCCCAGGCAATGACGAGAGTCGGGCTCTCCTGCCATCGTACCATAAAATGCCGACCAAAATGCCTAACATAGGGCATGTAGACTAAGACTCCAAGAACCGCCGAGGCAGCCGCCCCAATCAATACGGCGCCTGCGGCCGCATCCTTGGCCGCCCCCGCCAAGGGATGAAACGCGGGACTCGCTAAATCAACTACCGACTCCACGCCGGTGTTGATAAGCTCCAGCGATAAGACCAACGCCATCGCGACGATGACCACAATCCAGTCTAGTCGGGTGAGACCCATGAGCCAAGCCAGAGCGGCCGTAGGCAGAGCCAGGGACACATGAATACGCAAATTGCGCTGATGCCTCAGCGAGTGCCAAATTCCTCGCGCGGCGTATCCGAAAGAGGCAAAAAAAGTACTAGGGGGCTTCACGCGTTAATCCCAGCGAATGCAATACTTCTTCTGTTTTGGCCATCATTCGCCCTTCGTCTTCAGGATTCTCATGGTCCCACCCTAAAAGATGCAGGACCCCATGCACCGTGAGGAATCCCACTTCCCGCGCCACACTATGCCCATACTCGTCCGCCTGACGTTGGGCTTGTTCAACTGAAATGATAACATCCCCTAAGATGTTGTCCCAGTCGTCGGCATTTTCCCCTTCCCGTTGACTGAAGGACAAAACGTCGGTGGTCTTGTCCACCCCACGATACGTGCGATTGAGTTCCGTTACCGTGCTATCATCCGTCAGCAGCACCGACAATTCTACATCTGATTCCCCTAAATTAACGAGGGTGGCGCGGGCCGCCATGAGAGCGGTTGTCTCCCACTCGGCGCACCAATCGGGGTGGCTTTCCGCCGCGATTTCCATGATCCCGGCTCCTTTCCATTTCTTTGAGCACCCGGTCCGGGTATTCAATGCGTTGATGGAACACCCCAGTCAACACCCGCGTAAAGGTACGCGCAATAATATCCAATTCTTTAAAGGTGAGATTGGACTCATCCAGCTGCCCATCCTCCAGTCGCTCTTTAATGAGGCGCCGCACCACTTTCTCAATAGCCTGGGCATTAGGATTCTTAAGCGTTCGCGCGGTCGCCTCGCTGGCGTCCGCCAGCATGACAATGGCGGTTTCTTTGGATTGCGGACGAGGGCCCTCATAACGAAAGTCGCGCTCCGCCACCTCCCCGTCCTCTCCTAGATCCAAAGCCTTTTGATAAAAGAAACGAATAAGGGTGGTGCCGTGATGTTCGCGAATAAAGTTAACCACCGGTTCCGGCACCCGGTGTTCTCGCGCCAAGTCAATCCCCTCTCGAACGTGCGAGGCGATAATGGCGGCTGATAAAGGGGGGGCGAGGCGGTCGTGCGGGTTTTCCCCTCCAAACTGGTTGTCCACAAAAAAGTAGGGGCGCTTGGATTTGCCGATGTCGTGGTAATAGGCGCCCACCCGAGCCAAAAGCGAGTTGCCTCCTACCGCTTCCGTGGCGGCCTCGGCTAGATTGCCCACCATAATGCTGTGATGATAGGTGCCCGGCGCTTCCACCAGCAATTTTCGCAGCAGCGGTTGATTAGGATTGGCCAGCTCAATAAGTTTCATGGCCGTGATGACGCCAAACAACCCCTCTAAAAGAGGAATAGACCCCATGGCCAGCACCGAGGCAAAGACGCCGTCGACAATAGCCCAAATGAGATACTGCCACACCTGCATCTGCAGTAGGCTGGCTCCTTCCATCACATCCAGCCCCAGCAAGACCAACAGATTCGCTAGCGCCACCAAAAGTCCGGCCCTCAAAATATCATAGCGCTGGGATAGGCGGCTGGTGCCGAACACTCCCGCCAGCCCTCCGAAGAAAGAAACCAAAGCCACGGAAATGTCAGCGCCCGTTAGTACGGATATCGACAAGGCCAAGGCTCCCGCCATTACCAATCCCAATCCCGCGTCCACCAACGCCGTCACCATGATAGCGGCGGTTGGCACCACCAGATAGTCCAACCCGGGCACGCCGCTCAAGGCATCGGCCGCTCCCACGGAAACAACTAAAATAAGGCCCGTCATAACCGCGACTCGCCAAGAGTCCAGCAATGGCCGCCGCAAAAACCAAAAATACCCGCCCACCAACGCTACGATAGCCGCCACAAAAATCATGGAGCCCAAAATTGGCCCTAAGTCCCACCCTTCATTCAAGAGACCCATTTGCCGCAACATGCTAATATCGGCCTGCGTCACCACTTGGCCTTGATGCACGACGCCTTCTCCCTTAAGAATTTTAATTAAGGGAACATGTGACGCCGCCTCCAAGCGTCGAACACTCGTCGCCTGGTGATTGGCAAATGTATTGGGAGCAAGCAATGACTGGGTAAGCGCGGTGAGAAATAGACGCTGGGTAGGACTCGGCGTTTCTTGCTGGACTAATCGAGCGGCAAATGCCCGCGCCTCCTGCAATCCCACGGCGGTATTGCGGACACCGTTTCCTATCACGGAGGAGAGCGTGACCAAGGTATCCTGCTGCAACTGCATTAACCCCAGAGGCGTATAATTTAGCACCGTTCCCCATACAGAACGGGGAAGAGATATAGGGATCATTCCCGTCAAGGCACTTTCACGCTCATCGAGTGGAGCCGCCGTATCTTGCGATAGCGACTCAAGATAAGTAAAGTCCCGATTGGCCGCCCGCTTTTGCTGACTCAAAACATGAGGCTTGGTTACATAGACTTGGGAAATCGCATTCATGGCTTGCTGGCGCGCTCTGGCGGTAGCCGCGAAGTCTATCACCCCATAAGGCGCGGTGATGGTCCTGGGTGCCAAGTCACCCGCCTGAAGATCCACGCGATGGGAAAATAACGTGACCATGAAGATGCCCACAATAAGGAGCCAGGTTAAAAGCGCCGCGCCCAACGGCAAGGTGCGGCCTTCCCGAAGCCAAGGGAGACGCGCTCCTATCCGGCGCATCCAACCACCCTCATGAGGAATCATGTTCATGATTAGTGTCCCCTTCGTTCTCCTCGTAGCGCTGATAAGCTTGAACGATACGCGCCACCAAAGGATGACGAACGACGTCACGATCAGTTAAGCGCACCGTTCGTACCGCCTCAACCTTCTCGAGAATCCGAGCGGCAATCTTAAGTCCAGAACGCTGGCCCCTTCCCAGATCCACCTGGGTCTCATCACCGGTAACCACCATTTTTGAACCTTCACCCAATCGCGTCAACGCCATTTTCATTTGCTCATAGGTGGAGTTCTGCGCCTCATCCAAGATAATAAAGCTCTGACTCAAGGTGCGTCCCCGCATATACGCCAAAGGGGCTACTTCAATATTGCCCCGCTCGCGATACTTTTCTACAGCCTCTGTGCCCAGTAAATCAAACAAGGCATCGTACAAGGGACGCAAGTAGGGGTCCACCTTATCTTCCAAAGCACCGGGCAGAAATCCCAGCTTTTCGCCAGCCTCAACGGCGGGGCGTGTGAGCACGATGCGCTCCACTTCATGTGCTTTTAAAGCAAAAACCGCCATGGCCATGGCTAAATAAGTTTTCCCGGTTCCGGCGGGTCCCACGCCAAATACTAAGGTCGCCTCGCGCATGGCCTCCACATACATCTGCTGCCCCAACGTCCGCGGCCGCACCACCCGCCCCGCGCTCGTGGTGTATACATTTTCCGTCAACAAATGCAAAAACTGCCGTTCGGCGCCCTGCGCCACGGCTTGAAGAGCAGAATCCACCACATGGGGGCGGAGCGGCTGTCCCGCATACACCCATTCTCCCAATAAATCTAAAACTTTGCGCGCCCGATCCTGGTCGTCTTTAGACCCATGAATGGCAATGACATTGCCACGCGCAGTCAACTTTACGTGCAGGGCACCTTCCAGGGCCTTTAAATGCTCATCACCGCGACCCATTAAGGCAATAGCGGCTTGATTGTCCTGGACGACCCATTGGCTTTGTGGCAATCGGCGTCCCCCTCGTCACGGCGAGTGCGTGTTCGATTCCGGTGATACCGCGATGTTTTCATTCACCACCCAGGTTAACGTCACCCACACGCCCGTTTTCGAAAACGCGATCTGTTCTCCGTTGCGCACCGGTTTGCTATTTTTGGGAGCAATCTTCCTCATACGCTTGAGCGCCTCTTCCCGCGCCAAACTCACCAGAGGGCGACGGCCAAGTCTCTCCTTACGCGCAACAATTTCATTATATACCAACTCTACTCGCTGAACCGGGAGCGCCACACCGGCAAAGTGAAGCGCATTAACCAATTTTTTCACGTGATAATGGCTAAACGACACCTGTGGCCAGGCGGGAATCTTAAAGACCGCTCCCCCTTCAATGCGTAAAAATCTCTGAATAGATTGTCGACCGGTAAGGACTTCCCGCTCAACACTGGACGGCTGAAAAAACTTCACCTGGTAAGTGACGTCCGCTTGCACCTCCCCCTCCGCCGGTGTGACCACGCGCCGCTCTTGTGGGATCTTGGCGTCTTGAGGCTGGTTGACAGAAACGTCGCTCACCTCGCCCGCGATTAATACCTGACCGGGGTGCACCTCATTACCTACGGCAACCTGGGCGTCCCCCATAAACACATAGAGGGCTGTCACCTT
The DNA here is from genome assembly GCA_021792935.1 of Bacillota bacterium. Taxonomy (GTDB): domain Bacteria; phylum Bacillota; class Sulfobacillia; order Sulfobacillales; family Sulfobacillaceae; genus Sulfobacillus_B. The sequence continues at coordinate 6,950 of JAJYTS010000029.1, forward strand.
GCCGGCCTTGGCGGCAATCAATTTGGGCGGCAAATGGTTGGGCGGCCGTTTGGCAAAACGGACGCCGTCTATCACCGCCACCATTCCCCGCATATGAATGCCAATCCACGCGTATTCTGGCAGCTGAGCGAGAATTTTTCGGCGCACCTCCGGGATGCGAATGGCGTTGCGGCCCGCCCCGATGGCCAGACCGGACTCTTTCGCCACTTGCGCAAGCTGTGTTGATGCCTTTGGGGTAAGACCGGCAGCGACCACCTGAACTGCCCAGATGTGGGTGGTGGCATAAAACACCAGCATCAAAGCTGTCGCCAAACCCGCCAGAAGAAAGGGGCGCAGCTTAATTTGCTTCCAGCGAAAAGGCAGGCCGCCCTGCCGGACGCTAACAATCTCAATGTCTAAACCTTGGGCAACGAGCAAAAGCACGTCAAACCCGTCTTCCGTACAAAAACCCCAAATGGCTGTCCCGCGCCGCTCCACCCGCCACAGGCGATAGCCATGGCGGGTTCCTTCTGTGAGTAGTTCCTCCAATCGTTCGCCTTGTGCCCGAAACAAACGCCAACCCACCAAAAGGCGAACCAAAAGGCCACTCATGACTTTAACCCTTTAAACACCAAGGAACGCACCTGACCGGTTACCAAGAGTTCCGATTGATCAATCCAGCCAATCACCAGGCCTAGTCCGGTGATGATAAGGCGTCCATCGGGAATCTTCAGCACCACGCGATGCGGTTCATACTGTAATAACCCCTGATGATTTTCCACCCGGAATTGTAGATGGCCCACGACTTCCACCCGCGGCACATTAACCAACACCTCAGGGGGAATTTCCAGCACCTCGGCAAACCGTTGAATGCCTGTGCCCTTGCCGCTCATGCAAGACCTCCCGTCCCGCTTTGCTTCATGCTATGCCGCGAGATGGCACGGCATTACGCCGAGCCCCTGTCCCCAGCTTCATTCCGTTTGTTCGATGCCCCACGAAACTCCGCCATTCAGGGTGGAGAGCGCAAGCATTGCCGTCAGGCAAATCTTTCGCTAATATACGGATGTTCGCTCTTTGGCAAGGGATCGGTTCGTCGTGTGGTTATCACGCACGCGCCCTTGCCAACCTAGAGTTCATCGAAGGGATTGGCGAAGGATGCGGCATACTCTTCCAGACTATGGCGCCAACAAATCCTGCATTCCTAATAGAAGCGAGGCATATCATGCGGCTTCCCGAGCTTAGCTCCCAAACCGACGCCAAAGTCATCCCCCTCGGTCTTTTAACCACGACTCGGTATTGCTGGGCGGGCTGCGCGTTTTGCCGCCTGGCAATTCCTCTTCCCCACAAGCCCTTGTCTGAGGCTCCCGCCGGGCTTACCTGGGAACAAGTACAGAAGTCAGGCGTGAACTTCGACCAGGTTGCCGAGGTCAGAATTCGCGGCGGCCTTTCGCTGGCGGAGCCCTTCGACTATTGGATCCACTTCTTGCGACAATTGCGGCCCAACGTACCAGGGCGATTAATCGGCTTCTCCCCGGTGGAAATCTGGCAATATCACCTGACTGAGCGCCGAACCCTGCGTGAATTGTTGAGACTTCTGCGATGGGCCGGGGTTGACCGTCTTGGCCCGGGGGGCTCTGAAACCTGGGATGAAGAGAGGCGTCAGCGCTGGTCACCTAACCGCGTTACCGTGGCAGAATGGCTTAGCATCGCTAAGGCAGCCCATGCTGTCGGACTCGCCACCACTGCCGCCCCCATGGTGATGCCGGGAGTGTCCGACATGGATTGGCAGGGATACCTCCTCCCGCTTCAGGATCTGCCTCCAGCTTTGTTGGAGCTCAAACCCCTTCAAAGCGATGGCACGCGATTATCGCGGCTGGGAAACGCGGGCATTCTGGAAACCACTCACGCCGTCAGCGCCATCCATGATTTGGCCCCCCACCTTCCTCTTTATGTCCGCTGGGAGACGGGCGATTGCCACGATGCCCAGGAAATATTGGGAGCGGCAGGAGCGGACGGACTAACTCTTCCGGTCTGGGAGGTGGCGCCATGACCCATGCTCTCGTCTGGATGCCGACCTTGGACGTGCGCCAATCCGGTGAACAATTCTTTGACTGGAATGCCCAGCGCTTTTTAAAGCGCCACGGAGGATTCGGACATATTATCGCCCGCAAAAAAGGGCCCTGGCCCTCGCTGGAAACGCTGGACCCCGTGCCTGATCACGTCTGGTACCGCGCGCAAACCCCACCTAGTCCGGAGAAGAGCCATACTGCCGGCGTCACTCTGGAAATGACGCTATCCTCGGACGCGAATTTTGACCCAGTCAACATCGTGTCCAGTCAGGCCAATAAAGAAAGCCTCAGCCGCATCATACTGAAGCGGGGGCCCGGGGTTGCTTTGGCCTCCGTTGTTTCCACCCTGTGGTTATGTCTTGAAACGGCGGCCGTCCCTATATGGCTTGATATACACTCGTTTGGCTGGGATGGGGCGTCGTATCTGGCCGCGCTTAACCCTTTGCTGCAAATCGCGGGCGTGACGGACAACGATGTGCATCTTCTGGCGAAACTGGCCGGTTTATTGGAGCGCCCTCTCCTGTTGGCAGACCTCTCGCCACGAAGTCCTAAACCGCTTTTGCCTCTACCCGGCTACGCCGACGATCCGGACTTGGTGCACGTTCTTAAAACCTTGCCATATTGGAACCATTCCCGATAGGATGAGATGTGGCGGAAAAAAGGAAGGGTGTGCCGGGTATGGAAGATTTGACGGTGGTGGTGCTTTCCTATGAGGATGTCCGTCGGCAAATGGCCCGGGGAGCCTTGGTGGTTGACATCCGCACACCGCAAGAGTTCGTTTACCTCCACATTCGGGAATCCATCCCGTTAGCGGCACCCCGTTTCGGATTTCAACTCTTGTCGCGAGGGCTTCTGCAGGAGGTCAAACGTGTCGTCATTGTGGCGCAATCGCCCGTTCATGGCCAAGTGGCCGCGCGTGAGATTGATGCGGTGGGTATTGACGTGATTGGTATTTTTGCCAGCCTGCCGCGCACTTGGGCAGAGAAAGGGCTGCCGGTGCAGACCGGCGAACTGGTATTCCCCGATAAATTTTTGACGTATATCCATGACAATCCCAATGTCGAAATCGTGGATGTACGAGAGCCCGCGGAGCAAGAACGCTTCCCCTTCCCCCAAGTTACCAAAAGCCTGCCCTTTTCTCACTGGCCAGACGGTGTTGATACCCTCGATGCCAGCCGTCCCATTCTATTTTTGGCCGGGCGGGACGACCGCGCCATCATTGCCGCCCGTGACAGCATGGTGAAAGGACTGCCGCGGGTGGGATACTTGGTGGGGGGCTATGCCGCCTTTCAGCATCCCCGTTCTTATGACCCCAAAGAGGCGGCGCGCACGACCGCCCACCATGGCGTCTTTATCTGAAAATCAGGCCCGAACCGACCGGTACGCACATTAAACCAGGTTCCTTGGCTAAATCCGTCAAGCACCGCCACCCATGCGCTGTTCCCACCGTTCAGCACCTCCGGGGTGGTGATCTGCCGATGGGGCCAACGAACCGTCCTCGGATTTTGGAATTGTCCGGCGGCGAAGGGAATCATCCCGGCTACGCCCACGCCCCAAAGAGGCTCGGTATCCGTCACGCTGACCGCGGCTTGATAGACGGAACCAAACCGATGCAGCCCATCACGCCAATATCCAAAGGCCTTCAATCCCCGCGTATACGGCAAAACCGGACCACGCCAAGAAAACCCCACAGTGCCCTGCGGTTCAACCCGTGCGACGTGGACGAGTTCGGAACGCGGCCTGACCTCTTTCAGCCAGACTTGTGTCGGATCCGCGATTAACGCCCACAGCGACCCCTGCAATCCCTCTTCCAAGGTGGTAATTCCCACGGGCAATGAAGTCGCTAAGGTCCGCCAGCTCCGCCCGTCCCATCGGTCAACAGCAATGTGATTCCCCGCCCGGGACTCCACAACTCCGTCAAGAGCTCCCGATATGTCCGCGATGCACAGTATGGTGGTTTTCGGCGGAGCGGGAAGACGATCCCGCACCCTTCCCGAGCGAATTCCTAAGACCGCCCCTCCCGTTGTAACCCACTCCCAACCATGGGTTCCGGGGAAGGCCACCTCGTTTTCCGCCACGAGTCCCAGCCGGCCTAAACGTAGGGGAGCGCCCATGGGCTGTCCCCGGGCGGAATAATTCCGGGCGTACAATATTTCTCCCCTTCCCGCGGTTCGGGCGTAAAAAATCCATAGGGTCGGCAAAGTCTTTGAGGAAGGGGAACGGGGATAAAAACCCCACAGGGATGCCGCCAGAATCGCCAAACCCACAAATCCCGTGACAAAAAAAAGGGCCTGACGGCCCTTCCCTAACAACATTATTGCACCCGGTTCGCGAGAGCTTGCCGCACGGCCTCGGAAACAATCTTTCCATCAACGCGGCCACGAGTCTTGGGCGACAGCCACCCCATCACCCGTCCCATATCTTTAGGTCCGCGCGCCTCCACACTGTGAAGGGCCTCGTCGATAAGATGCGCAAGCTGGGTCTCGGACAAGGGTTCAGGCAAATACTCCTGCAAAACGACAATTTCCTGTTGAAGTTTGGCGACTAATTCCGGCCGGCCCACACGCTCAAACTCGATAATGGCGTCCCGCCGTTCCTTTACCTCTTTTGCAAGAACCTGCAAAATTCCATCGTCCTCAAGGGTGGTGCGCTGATTCTTCGTCTCAGCGTGCAATATGGCCGCCTTAACACCTCGGATCACCGTCAACCGCACATTATCTTTAGCTCGCATGGCCGTCTTCAGATCATCATTTAAACGATCGCGAACAGACATCGCTAAACCCCTTACTTGCTCTTTTTCTTGCGAGCCGCCTCAGACTTCTTCTTCCGCCGCACGCTTGGCTTCTCGTAATGCTCATGGCGGCGGGCCTCCGAGAGTACTCCCGCCTTTTGAATCTGGCGCTTAAAGCGCCGAAGAGCACTTTCTAAACTTTCATTTTTGCCGACCTTGACTTCTGACATTCAATCTCCCTCCCCTCCACCCGATAGGGTTGGGGTGTTGCCCTTGGCATCCGTTGGCGGAAACTGAAACCTCCCGCAAAATCCCTACGGCATGGCGGTCACCAAGTGGGCCGCTAAACAATTCTAGTCTGCCGTTCCGCGGGAAGTGAGGACTATGGACCAGCGGAGCAAACTTGAAGGTGCCCATGAAGAGCACGTAACCAACTTATTATAGGGCCAGCGCCGAAACCGTGTCAAACGGCCTTACAGCGGTTTACAGCGCCCGTATGGCCACTTCTGAGCGTTCGCCCGCCTCGGCCATGGCCCTTACCAGGGTCGGTAAAGATGTCCATATTTAGTGACGCATTCTTTACAAAGCGTGCTTTCAAGAAATCCGGCAGCAAAAGGGGCGGCCTCCCGTTTCACAACGGGCTTATGACAGATATCGCAAAACTTCAACTCTATCACTTTGCCCACTGATATCGACCTCCGTGCCAGTATCATGACCGCCGGAGGCTGAATCAAATCTAGCAGTGTTGACCAAAAGTGGCAGTCCCTTATTGCAAAAACAGCAGAGCGGCAAAGGAGCCCGCGTTTTCCGAACGAAAAATTTGCTCCCCCAGCGATAAGGGTCGAAATCCCTTTTGAGCCAGCTTTTCAATTTCGGACGGGGTGAGGCCACCCTCTGGTCCCACCACCAATTCCAAAGGAGCAACGCTTTCATGAAGCCAGGGGCGATCCGCGATGCCCAAAGGAGCCAAAACGTAGCTTTCCGTCTGGGGCTGGGCTGATAAGCGGGAAGCCGTCATGAGTTCTCCCACTTGCAACAAGTTTGAGCGCCGGCATTGCTCGCTAGCCTCTTTGGCAATGGCCCGCCAACGCGCCAAGCGATTGTCGGTCATATCCCGAACTATGCAGCGATCCGTCACCAAAGGAACAATCTGGGACACACCGACCTGGGTGGCTCGGTCCACCACCTCACTGAACCGATCATTTTTTAAGAGCGCTTGATAGAGAATCACGTGGCGGCGCGGCACCCACCCAGGAGGGGCGAGTTGTTTTAATAGCACCTGGCCATCGCCAATCCACTCTCCCAGCCAGACCTGTCCGTCTGATGCCAACACCTCGACCATATCTCCCATACGCCGTCGCATCACAACCCCAAGATAATGGGAATCTGCCGGCGAAACCAAAATCCGCGTTTCTGGCCGTCCCACCACGTCACACGATATGCGAATCATGACCCACCAAGACGGCCAGCCAACCGTCGCTTTCCTCAATTTCCACAATCCTGTTGCCACTACTTAAGGCGAGTTCTTCCATATCGCGGCGATGCGCCTCCAAAAGTCCCGACACGATCATGAGGGCGCCCGGGGCTAAATAGGACTGTAGACGCCGCCATTCCGCGGCGATAATTTCCCAAATCAGATTTAAACAGACAATATCAAAGGGGTGGGGTTGCAGGGCGGAGAGCGTACCCTCGACCAGAGTCATACGCCCCTCCAAAAAATTGAGACGTGCATTGTGGCGAATGGCATCACAAGCCACAGGGTCAGGCTCGACCAGCACCGCGCGGCGGCTCCCGCGAAGAGCGGCAAAGAGCCCGAGAATGCCTGATCCGGCGCCCAAATCCAAAATCGCCTTGCCTGCCACCTCATATCGCGCCAGTATTTTTAGACACATACGGGTGGTGGCATGGATCCCGGTGCCAAAGGCCATGCCTGGGTCTAACCATAATGTGTGAGAGGCGTCTCGCGGAGACGCCTCGTACCAGGCCGGGACCACCACATAATCCCGGTCAATTATCTGGGGACGGTAATAGGCCTTCCAGGCATTAGCCCAGTCCGTGCTCTCAACCAACTCTTGCTCCAGCGCCCACGAGTTTTGGCGGCAATACTCCCGCACCTCTCGCAGTTGACCTGGTTCTCCGTTATCGGGCAGATACACCCGGACAAACGGTTTCCCCGCCGTTAAGGGAATATCGGTAAATGGACTGTCGGCCACTTGCCCGTCCTCATACTCAAATCCTTGGGGCGATAGATCCTGCACAAATCCCATGGCCGCGTCCAACTGGTCTAAAGGCGGGTGCCAGGTTAACTTCCAATAGCGGGATTCCACTCCCCGACTATCGGCCCAGGGCATCTTTCATTTTCCGCAAAATCCCTTTATCTTCCGGACTCACTTGTTCTCCCCGCATTTCCGCCCACATGCGCAGCACCTCACGTTCCTTTGCCGATAAATGACTCGGCACCGACACAGACACTCGGATATTTAAGCTGCCTCGGATACTCGATCCCAGCCGCGGCAGCCCTGCCTTGGCAATTCGAAAGACTGTGCCGGTTTGGGTCGCGGCAGCAACATGCAGAGTCTCAGAATGTTGGGCCAGCCCCACCACCGACAACTCCGCCCCCAACGCCGCCTGAGCAAAGCCAATAGGCAGATCAAGCCACAAATCATCGCCCTCGCGGCGCAAACGGTCATGGGGAGCCACATGCATAAAAACAATTAAGTCTCCCGTAGCTCCGCCCCGACGTCCCGCCGCGCCTTCTCCCTGCACCCTTAAGCGCGTGGACTCGTCCACGCCCGGAGGCACTTTCACGGTCAGGCGCTTTTCCGCCCGCACCACGCCATGCCCGGCGCACGTCTTGCACGGTTGAGCAATGTGCCGACCAGTCCCCCGACAGCGGGGGCAGGCTTCAATCCGGCGTATACGCCCTAAAAAGCTATCGGAGATCCGTTCCACCTCACCGCGCCCGCCACAATCTGAACAGGTTTCAATGCGCGTGCCCGGTTCCGCCTGATTGCCGTGACAATGGGCGCATACCTCCTCGCGCACCACCCGCACATCCTTCTCCGTCCCTGTGGCCACCTCTTCCAACGTGACCGTCAAGTCGTACCGCAAGTCCATGCCGCGCTCAGGCCCACCGCGGCGAGATCCCGGGCCAGCTCCACCCCCGAAGAACATATCAAAAATATCGCCAAATCCATTGGTAAATCCTCCGAAGCCAAAATCACCGCCATTGCCCGCGAATCCACCCTCGGTTTGGCCGAACTGATCGTAACGGCCGCGCTTCTCAGGATCCGACAACACTTGATAGGCTTCGTTAATCTCTTTGAAACGCTCTTCGGCCTCTTGATCGCCAGGATTGGCATCCGGGTGAAACTTAGCCGCCAACTTGCGAAACGCGCGCTTAATATCGTCCGCAGACGCACCACGGCTAACCCCGAGCACCTCATAATAATCTCTCTTAGCCATGATTCCGCCCTCTCCTTATTCTCCTGTCGAAACCTTTACCAGACTGGCTCGGAGAACTCTGTCATTCCAGATAAATCCACGCTGCAATTCTTGCACGATGGTTCCTTCTGGTTCGGAGCTCTCCACCTGTTGTACAGCCTCGTGAAAGCGAGGGTCAAACAAGGTGCCTTGAGCCTCAATCGGTTTCACACCCATACGCGCGAACGCCTCCAAAAACCCGTTAAGAGTCATTTCCACCCCAACTCGCCAGGCTTTCGCTTCCCCCTCATTTGGCATGTACTGGAGGGCGCGTTCGAGATTGTCGTATACCGGCAAAAGATCCCCCAATAGGGTTTCCGCCACCCGGCCCTGAATTTCGTCGCGCTCCCGGTCCATGCGCCGGCGAAAGTTCTCAAAGTCCGCCTGCAACCGCAGTAGCTGGTCATAGCGCGAACTGGCCAGCGCTTCCCAATCAGTCTCAACACTCTCTTCGGCAACGACCGGTTGAAAATCCCCTTCATTCGCCGTCTCTATTGGGTCCTGACCGACCTCCGCCTCATCCTCTGACCTGGTCGAAGTCGATTCCCATTTCGGGCCATTCGAGTTTTGCTCGCTCACCATGTTCCCCCCGTCGTCAACTTTGCAATGCTCGGCTCAATTCCTCGGAAACCGCCTCCACAATACTGGTGACCCGATTGTAGTGCATACGCTTTGGACCAAGCACCAACAGATGCCCTACCACATTGCCCCCTACATGGTAGGTAGCAGTGACAAAGCTGCAATCCTGAATATCATCGAGAGATGACTCCGCGCCAATTACCACCTGAACTCCCTCACGAAAATAGCGGCTCACCAGAGCCACGGCTGTCTCCTTTTCGAGGAATCCCAAAACCCGGCGAACCTTCTCCACATCGTGAAACTCCGGGTAATTTAATATATTCAGGGGTCCGGCCAAGCTGACCTTGTCCTCATCGCCATCCCTTCCAGTAACCCATTTGAGCGCAAGCTGCCACAGCTCTTGATAGCGATTAATATCACCCTGAAGCGGATCAAGAATGCGATCTTTCAACTCTCTAATGTTAACCCCGCGAAACTCGCGGGTGAAATCCTGAGCTAAAACCGCCAACTTTTCCGCGTCAAATTCGTCGGGTACCATCAATGTTTGATTTTCCACCATTCCCGCGCTGGTGCGCAATACCATGAGCACGGCATCGGGGCCCAACAACAAAAAACTTAGCTCCGACAAGGTTGCCTGCTCGAGAGGCGGAGCCACCACCAGCGACGGGTACTGTGTCAGTTCCGAAACCAGGCGGGCGGTTTGATGAATAAACCAGTGCACTTCCCGCGCCCGCATCTGATAGGCGTGGCGAATGCGCTCCCGTTCAAAATTATCTAAAATAGCCGGCCGCATTATTTCATCCACATAAAACCGGTACCCTTTATCCGAGGGAATTCGACCCGCTGACGTGTGAGGCTGCTCCAAAAAGCCTAGCTCCTCCAAGTCCGCCATCTCATTGCGAATCGTAGCGGGACTGACACCCAGGCCATATTTGCGAACCAGCGTGCGCGAGCCAACAGGTTCCGCGGTGGCAATATAATCATCAATGATAACTTCCAGTACGCGCCGCTTGCGAACGTCCATTGGCCTACCTCCGACCAATATTTAGCACTCTACACCTGAGAGTGCTAATTCTAAAAAAACGATAGCATTGGCGGGATTTCGCTGTCAAGACGATAGGCCGACCTGGTGCCGGAGAGGCGCGTCCACTAACGCACGCGCCACTACGCTAGCTAAATCTCGTCCCCGAGGAGTTAACCGAAGTGAATGATCATCAAACCATAGCAATCCCGATTGCCGCAACGACCGCAATACTTCCGCGAATGCCGCCTCAGGACTTTTTCCGAAACGCTCGCGAAAGCGGCTCACATCTACCCCACACCGCTGCCTAAGGCCCAGCCAAAGAAATTCCCGCATTTCCTCAGCCTGAGACAATTGTTCTTCACCGTCAACGGGGTCGCTGCCCGCTTCCACTCGCTCCATATAACGACGCACATTGCGAACATTCCACCAGCGACGCCCAGGCAAATAGGCGTGGGCACCCGCTCCCAGTGCCAAATAGGGCTCCAGCTGCCAGTACAACTGGTTATGAACCGACTCGCGTCCAGTCCGGGCGTAATTGGAAATTTCATAGGGCATTAATCCCGCCGCCGATAACGCTTGTTCCGCCCAATCCGCCATATCGGCCACCCGATCATCATCGGGCAGCCGCACCGCTCCTCTCGCCAGCCGCTTGGCCATGGGTGTTCCTTCTTCAATCATGAGCTGGTACAAGGATAAGTGTTCAGGCTGGAAGTCCAGTAGTCTTCGCACCGTTTCGCGCCATTCCCGCTCTGTCTGCCAGGGTAGTCCATAAATAGCGTCCAGGCTAATATTGCTAAAACCCGCCATCCTCGCTGAACGCACCGTGTCAACAATATCCTGCACGTCATGGGCGCGGTTGAGGCGGCGAAGATGGTCATCCTGCATAGCTTGCGCCCCAATCGAGAGTCGATTGACCCCTGCTTGCCGCCAATGCGCCAGTTTTGCCTCGTCCACGGTTCCGGGATTAGTCTCAATAGTAATCTCAACGGTCTCGTCGAGTCCCCGGCGCTCCCGAATCGCGTCGATGACTCCCACCAGCAATTCAGAGGCTACCAGCGATGGGGTGCCGCCGCCAAAAAATATCGACGCCAAAGGGCCGGAAGGAAGACTTTTCCCAAAAAGCTCCGCGATCAGGGCATGCGTGTAGCGCACGTGGTCGGCTTCGGTCATTCCAATGGCGATGTTAAAATCGCAATAGGTGCATCGCGTCCGACAAAATGGCACATGCACATAGAGTCCCCACCGTTGACCGCTCATTGATCATCCACCCGCAATATGGCCATAAACGCCTCTTGCGGAATCTCCACACTGCCGACCGACTTCATGCGCCGCTTGCCTTCTTTTTGCTTTTCCAGCAATTTACGTTTACGGGTGATGTCGCCCCCATAACACTTGGCCAAAACATCTTTGCGCATCGCCTTAACCGTTTCGCGAGCAATCACCCGAGACCCTAGAGCGGCTTGAATGGGTACCTCAAACAACTGGCGGGGAATCAACTGATGCAGGCGCTCAACTAGAGCCCGCCCTTTATGATAGGCGCGGTCACGATGAACAATGGTGGACAAGGCATCCACCACCTCACCATTTAACATAATATCCATTCGCACCAAATCAGACGCTTGTCGCCCCTCCACCTGATAATCGAGAGAAGCATAGCCCCGTGTCCGGCTTTTCAATTGATCGAAAAAGTCAAACATAATCTCCCCTAACGGTAAACGATAGACTAGGCGGGCCCGTGCCGAATCCAGGTAATCCAGATTGGTATAGATTCCGCGGCGCTCCTGCGCTAATTCCATCACCGCCCCGATATATTCGCTGGGCGTGATAATTTGCGCCTCCACCACCGGCTCTTCGATGGCGGCGATATCACCCGCCGCAGGCAGGAGCGCGGGATTGTCCACACGAATTTCCTCCCCGTCAAGCAAGGTTACGTGATAGACAACGTTTGGCGCGGTGGTAATGAGGGTTAAACCATATTCCCGTTCCAGCCTTTCCTGCACGACCTCCATATGCAACAGTCCCAAAAAACCGGCACGAAAGCCAAACCCCAGAGCCGCCGATGTTTCCGGCTCAAAAGTCAAAGCCGCGTCATTTAGTCGCAATTTTTCCAAAGCCTCGCGAAGTCGGCCATAATCATCGGAATCGACGGGGTAAAGCCCGGAATACACCATGGACTGGGCTGGCCGGTACCCGGGCAACGGCGTGGCCGCCGGAGCCTCAGCCAAGGTCACCGTGTCCCCCACTCGGGTATCCTGCACGGTTTTTATTTGAGCCGCGAAAAAGCCCACCTCTCCCGTATCCAACTTCTCCACGGCTAAGGGATTGGGGCCAAACACCCCCATTTCCGTCACCTCAAATTCCCCGTGGGTGGCCATGAACCGCACCCGGTCCCCCACTTTCAAGGCTCCATCAATGACCCGGATATAAACCAATACCCCTTTATAACTGTCAAAGCGCGAATCAAAAATTAACGCGCGTAACGGCTTAAGGGAATCGCCCTGGGGTGAAGGAACTTTGGCCACTATCTCCCCCAGCACGGCGTCAATCCCAATTCCCTGCTTGGCGGACGTCAGCACCGCTTCCGTGCCGTCCAACCCAATCTCTATCAATTCTTCCATGACACGGTCTGGATCGGCGCTAGGCAGATCAATCTTGTTAATCACGGGCACAATGGCCAAATCATTTTCCAAAGCCATGTATAGATTGGCGAGGGTCTGCGCCTCCACCCCCTGAGCCGCATCGACCACCAACAAGGCTCCTTCGCAGGCCTGCAAAGCCCGGGATACCTCGTAGGTGAAATCCACATGTCCTGGAGTGTCGATAAGATTTAATTCATAGCGCTCTCCCTGGGACTCAAAAAAAAGGCGAACCGCCTGCGCCTTGATGGTAATTCCGCGTTCCCGTTCCAGATCCATGGAATCCAGTACTTGCGGGGCCATTTCCCGAGAAGTCAGGGCTCCAGTCGCCTCGATAAGACGGTCGGCCAAAGTGGACTTGCCATGATCAATATGGGCAATGATGGAGAAATTGCGTATGTGGGCCTGGTCCACAGTAAGTGCCTCCTAGAAACCCCAGAATTCGTGTGTTTATGTTACCAAATGGGGCTAATGAAAGAAAAGCGAAGGGCAGTGGAAGTTGTGGACACCAAGACTCAGCCGAGCAGGAAAAACGACTAAGGCTTGCAAGTTCCGCACCCCCACGGAGTTAAACGCCATATAAAAAGATGGTCTATTTGCACCACTTCAAGACACGGGGCCAGGTGAACGCTTGCCATTTCTGCATACATCGACGTGTTGGTAATCAACTATGGTTACATAGCAGTGCCTTGGGCTAATCAATTATTCGCGCCAAGACGAGCAAAAAAGACCCCTCACGATGGAGGGGTCTTTTGACCGCTAATTTAAGCGCTTTGAGAAGGGGAAGCAGCGGCAGGCTTATTAAACGGTCCGACAGGCAAGACGGTTCGCCCAAAGGATTCGTTGATAACTTCCGCGGCTGCCAGATAAAAGGCCAAGAGAGCGGTAAGAAGGCCAAGATATCCACCAAGCGTGGTGAATCCGGCTGAACCCCACGCTCCAATCGCGAGCGCCATAAAAGTCAGCACCAATACCAAGAAGACGAGCTGTAGGACCATGTTGGTGCGGAACGTCGCCACCCACATGAATAGAGAAATGATCCCCCACACGAAGAGATACCATCCTACGAATGCTCCCGGAACCCCCGCCGCGAAAAAGTGGACGAAGAGAGCGAAGGACCACCAGAACGCGCCATATGAAGTGAACGCAACCATACCAAAAGTATTGCCCTTACGGAACTCAAAGATACCCGCGATTAACTGCGCGGTTCCTCCGTAAGCCATCGCCAAAGCTAAAACCATTCCCATTGCGTCTCCACCAAACCAACCGGCATTGACCATGCTCAGCATCCACGTTGTGGTCGCGAATCCGGCCAGTCCTAACGGCGCGGGATTCGCCAGCTTCCCTTCCATACAATCCCTCCTATATTTAAAAAGGATATCGCCAGCAACAGACGGTCCGGAACCAGCCGGGAACATCTCGCCAATCCCGGAGCCTGCGCGGATAATGCCCGGGTAGAAAGATCTGCCCGGCTTAGGGTGACACGAGCTTGTGAATAGTCTCCACCACTTCAGGGTTGGAGAGCGTCGTGACATCCCCAATCTCTCGATTATCGGATATGGACGCCAAAATACGGCGCATTATCTTGCCGGAACGCGTCTTGGGAAGGTCAGGCACAATCCATACCTTCCGCGGACGGGCTATCGGGCCGATATCGCGTACGATGGCATCAATAATCTTTTGGTTGATGGCTTCACTTGGCGATACGCCAGGCTGCAAAGACACATAGATTTCTGGCATGCTGCCCTTAATATCGTCATGTGCCGCCACCACGGCCGCCTCAGCAACCTCCGGAACCTGGAGAGCGGCCGATTCCAATTCCTTAGTGCCCATACGGTGACCAGCGACATTAATCACGTCGTCAATACGCCCCAAAATCCGGAAGTATCCGTCACCCGCCAACATGGCGCCATCTCCGGCCATATAAGGCCAGTCGCGCCAATCCTTGGACTGAGGGTTTTTGTTGTACTTGCCGTAATAGGTGCGCACAAACCGATCGGGATCGCGCCAGATCGTCTGCATCAGTCCAGGCCAGGGATTACGAACGCAGATATTCCCGCCTTCTCCCGATCCCGCCTCAATCTCATTCCCATTTTCGTCAAAAATGACGGGGTGAATGCCGGGAATGCCCGGTCCCGCGCTGCCCGGCTTCATGGCCTTCAACGCTGGCACGGTGCTGCAAACGTGTCCGCCGGTTTCTGTCTGCCACCAGGTGTCCAATATCACGGCTTCGCCCTTGCCGACTTGGTTGTAGTACCAACGCCACACATCCGGCTCAATCGGTTCACCCACCGTCACCATCAGTTTAAAGTGATAATTATACTGGCTGGGAACGGCGTCACCATGTTGCCGCAAGGCTCGTATTGCGGTGGGCGAGGTCTGAAATACGTTGACGCCGAGTCGCTCGGCGATTCGCCAAGGACGTCCGGCGTCAGGGTAGGTGGGGCCGCCTTCATAAATAATGGACGTAGCCGCCAAAGCCAAGGGGCCATAGACAATGTAGGAGTGGCCAGTAATCCAACCAATATCGGCCATGCACCAATACACGTCCTCAGGCTTGACATCCAAGATGAATTTGGTGGTGGCCGTCACATAAGCCATATACCCCCCATGGCTGTGCTGAACGCCCTTCGGCCTGCCGGTAGATCCTGAGGTGTACATTAGGAACAACGGCGAATCGGCCGGCATCCACTCGGGATCCACCACGGTCCCACGGTACTTGGGCAGCAAATCTTGAACCAAAACGTCGCGGCCCTCAACCAAAGGTGTGCCGCCATAATGCCCAGCATCACGCTGGCAAATCAGGACATGCTCAATGGCTTGACCATTTTCGGCAGCCTTTTGTACCGCGAAGTCCGCCTTTTCCTTGTGGTTAAGCCACTTCCCGTTGCGATAATAGCCGTCCATGGTGATAAGCACGCGGCTCTCGGAGTCAACAATACGATCCGCGCAAGCTTGTCCACTGAACCCTCCAAACACAACCGAATGGATAATGCCTAACCGCGCGCAGGCCAACATGGCCACGGGCAAGTCAATCACCATCGGCATGTGAATGGTGACGCGGTCTCCCTTCTTAAGACCGGCGTAATCTCTCAAGATAGCGGCAAACTCATTGACACGGGCATACAACTCTTGGTACGTGACGGCAACGATGGGATCCTCTTCACGCTCCAGA
>JAJYTS010000122.1 GCA_021792935.1 Bacillota bacterium
CCGCCACTGCCAGGGTGATATAGCGATAGGCGACGCCCACGAAAAACACGTGTCCCACGTACCATCCCGCACCGGAGGATTTGGAGGTTAACAGGTAGAGGACCGAAAAGGAATTGACGTAATCGGCGAGTCCGGCCAAGGTGATAATGATGGTGGTCCATACGGGCCATTCTGCCAAGATAGCTAGTACGAATACCCATAAGGTGTATTGGGGGGAGTAGACTTTGTTGAAAAACAAGAAGACCGTAAAGGTAAGGGCCGCCGCCTCAACCACGCGTCCTCCTCGGTAGACCCGCCACATGAAATAGAGGGTGGCCAAAACCACCATGCCCAGTGAGAAGAAATTGGCGGCGGAAATGGAGACGCCATGAATCCATTCATTGGCATAAATATCGGCGCCTAGACCGCGTCCGGCATTATACGAGAAAAAGTAGGACCAGTTGCTGAAGTTCCCGTAAGCGAAGGGGAGGTTAATAATTACTGAGGTTATGATAAACGTGAGAATCATGCGGCCCAGTACGCGCGTTTCTCGTCTGCGCCATAATTCTGCCACGATGAAGGGGAGAAAGAACACCGGGAACAACTTGGAAAAAACGCCCAGCGCGAACCCAATGGAACTGGCTACATAATGTTCGCGCTGATATAAGTACCAGGCAGCCACCATGAAGCCGATTCCCAGCATGTCCCAGTTTAAGAGGCCGTATACCAGCAAGAGCGGCAATATGGCAAAAAAGATGGCATGGTCGGGTGCGAGTTGTTCTAATAGGAAATAGACAGTCAGGGCAATCGCCCAAAAAATAATGAGGGTGAGTAGGAAATAGGAGTGAAGACTATGTCCGAGTGCCGTTGCGGACATGAATAGGCCGGTAATCACCGGATACTCTATCAGGTTGTGCACGTATGGAACCAGGTGCATGTAGAGATGGCGGGTTTCGTAAAGCTTAACAATATCGGAGTAGGCAAGATTCTTAAATGACCAGATATCGTACCGCGACACCAGTAATTGTCCATGACGCACCATGGTGCTGGGAGGCATTAGGCGGGTGTATCCCCACACCATCCAGACGGTTATGGATATAACGGCTACAATTCGTTTCCACCAGGGTTGTCCTATTGTGGTTGACATGTCTTCCCCTTAAGTTACTATTTTCTAAATCCTACCTATCACAGCATACCCTATAAGTGTCTGCTACGCACTTTTGAGGGTCTTGGCGGCGAACACAGCGGATCCATAACAATAACCGCGCGGCTTTCAGCACTCGGGCGACGCCGGCACGGCGCCTGCATGATGGGGATCGAACGCGGTATCTTGAAGTGCTTCCCGTAGGCGGATTGGTCAAATGTTGGCCCAAATCGTTTTGATCGCACGGTCTCATCCTACCATTGCGGGCGAGCGTGGCGGCACCCAGAATCTTTGTGCAACGACTCCTGTCTTATGACACGAGTGTTAAGAGCCCACTTTATGCCAATGGCGCACCTGGTCTACATAGGAAACGTTGTTAAAGTCATGGATTTGCCTGTCTCGCTCGTTGCCGGTCCATCCTAAGAGGGTGGCCATGCGTTCCGACGTACCCTTTGCTAGTGCGTCAAGTTGGATGAGATTGAGTCCCTCCAGCCAGGCCAGCCCGGTACGGCGGATTAGGATGTCGGCGACGGTTAGCGCCTGTTCGTGTTGTACGGCCCAGTCTATTTCGGCCAGTAACAGAGGTATGCCGTCAACCACGGGTGCTAATGCCTCTGGTTTGGCGGTGGCCCAGAGCTGGTCTGAATAGGTTCCGTAGCGTTCCCACATATGGGCCATCCAGTCTTCCGGGATTTTATGGGATTGCGCGATGTTTCTCATCGTGCCCATTGGATCAATGATGTTAGGGGCGCCCAGAATATATTCACTCGTGGGTGTGAAGGTTGTTCCGCCTAGGCGTGTCAGCACTTTCTCGGCCACCGCTTGAGCCGTGGCTCGAAATCCGGTAAATTTTCCTCCCAAGACGGTGATGAGTGAACCGTTCACTAAGACCTTATCGCGGCGGGAGAGTTGGTCGGTGCGGGCGTGGGCATCTTGGGCGATAAGGGGCCGTACGCCTGACCAGGCCGCGATAATGTCGGCGGGTATGAGGTTTAGCGAAGAAAAAGTATTATTAGCGGCATCTAATAGATATTGGACATCATCAAAGGGTAGCGAAGGGCTCTCCGGCGCGCTCGCGTCCCGCTTGTCGGTGGTGCCAATATAGGTGGCAGGGCCATGGGGGACCGCGAAGACGTTGGCATGATCCGGCGTTTTCAAGACGATGGCGTTAGGTATGGGGATTCGGCCATAGGGAAATGCCAGATGGATGCCGCGGCTTTTCACTAGCTGCGCTTCCGAAGTCCAGTCTGACGCCCAGGGGCCGACGGCGTTAACCACAACGCGGGCGCTGACCATTCCCGTGTTTCCGGTTCTTTGATCTACGATGGCAATTTCGCAAGGGCGAGATGGCGGAAAATGGCTTGGCGAAAACTCAGCCCGCACGTAATTGAGTGTGATGGCGCCCAAATGGGCGGCCGTGGCGATGACCGCCCAGGTAATGCGGGCGTCGTGCCCCCAAAATTCGTAGTAGTCTACGGCGCCGCGCAAGTGACGAGCGGTTAAATGGGGGACTCGGGACACAATTTCGTCAGCCGTGCGGCGGGTGGGTTGATGATGGGAATCGACCGGTCCGAGATGGTCATATACCCAGGTTCCCAAGGATAGGAGTGGAAGGGGATACGGGCCGTCTTTATAAACCGGGATGGTCATGCGCAAGGGCGATACTAAATGCGGCATAAGCCGAGCTAGCCGTGTACGCTCTTGGGCTACCTGCCGTACCAGCCGGATCTCACCGTGGGGTAAATAGCGAAATCCGCCGTGAATCAGCTTGGAGGAGCGCGATGAGGTGCCGCTGGCGTAGTCGCCTTGTTCCACAAGAGCCACTTTGACGCCCCAGCGGGCTAATTGCCAGGCGATGCCCGCGCCGGTAATTCCGCCTCCAATGACTAAGACGTCAAATAACTGGTGAGTGAGTTGATGAAAGCGTGCTTCCCGCCGGATAGGGAGCTCAGGCGCGGCTAAAGATTCCATAGGGCGCCTCGATTCATAATTCGTCCGGGGTCAAAGATTGCCCGGATTTGTTCTAGCCAGGGCGCCTCGTCCGGCCGTTCCCGCAAGGCCCATTCTTTTCGGATTCTGCCAATGCCGTGGTGGTGGGACACCGATCCCCCCAGCAAGAGCGTTTCTTCCATCACGGCTGCCCAGATTTGGTGATACAGGTCAGGCGCCATTTCCGGGGTTGTGGGTTTAGCCAGGAAGGTAAAATAGAGATTGGCGCCGTCGGAATAGGCATGGGAGACATGGGCGGTCATGGCAAGGACCCCGGGAATCTTGGCGGTGCGTGCCAGCACGGATTGGTGCAAAGAGGCAAGTGTTGTCCAACCGGCGGCAACTTCGATGGTGTCGACCAGATATCCGGCTTGCAGCAAGGGGCCCCAGGCCCCCACATCGTTGCGTATTTTAAGCCAATCATCCACCCATTGATTATCCGCTTCGGCGCCATAGGCATGTGATAGCCGGATTGCCTCGTGCCGGGATGCCTGGGCCAAAGGTGAAAGGCCCTCAAACAAGGCCAGCAAGACAGAACTTTGGTTCTCCGTGTGGAAGGCGCGGGCTGATTCCGCCGGATCATATAGTCGCACGACACTGGGTTTAAGTCCGCCTTGCAGCCACTG
>JAJYTS010000123.1 GCA_021792935.1 Bacillota bacterium
CGATCTGAGCGACTCTTATGTGAGCGATGCGCAAGTGGCCCAGCTTCTGGCATCCAATAGCGGGATTGTGCCGGTTTGGGATCCCACCTTGCAGTCAGAAACGTTCATGACCAACGCGTATGTCAACGCCCAGGGACAGTGGACCGTCAATCCCAGTGGCCAAGCCGTGGCGCCCACGCAAACATTCGACATTAGCGACCAAGCCACCGTCAATCCGCAGATAAAAAACTTGCAGGGACTATTAAATTACATCCTGCTCCGCTATGCCGTGGAGAATAACCAAGCGGTGCCCTCTTTCCTGAACCTTATTCAAGATGGAAAATATGGGTCCGCCACACAGGCGGCAGTGACACAATTTCAACAGGACTTTAAGGTCGCGGGCGCTACCGCCGGGGTCTACGACGCCGCCACCCAGGCCGCCCTGACCCAGGTCATTCAAAGCTGGGGGCTGGGAGAGTACCAATATTGGGTGGATACCACTCAGTCCATGCAAAATCGCGTGCAACAAGTGGCCGAGGCGGACAATCTCGCGGGAATGGCCATCTGGCGTCTGCCGTTTGAAACCAGCGACTTTTGGACAACATTGGAAAACACCGTGACCGTGCAACATCCAACCCAAGGAGGCAACTAAGATGCGTTATTGGACCTTGGCCCTAATCCCGGCTTTAGGACTAACCCTAGCGGGGTGCGGCCATCACCCCACGACGAAAGGGTCTTCTCATCACCCCCATCATCATCATCAGGCGCACTCGTCCACGCCTCCATCCATTTCGCCCTCTTCCAATTCCCCGGCGTCGAACGAGAGTCCGTCTAGTCCTCCGTCGCCGGTCCTTACCACGGCGCCTCCGGCGGGAGGAGTCGCCACGGCCAATCAAATTCAAGCAATGGTTAACAGCGTGGCACCCAAGGGAACGGTTCAAGTCAACGGCCAACCGTATAATGTATTCCTGATCAATGTCTCCTTGCGCAATCCTACCCCGGCCATGATATTGTTCTCGCTCAACGACCTCATCGTTGGACCCAAGGGGAATATGCCTCAGAGTTCCTTAAACGATTACGACCTAACGGGAATTACCCCCAAAAACTCTCTATTCCCGTACCCTATCGTCCCCGCTCATTCAGGAGCGGTCGTGGTGCGGGTGGCATCGGGAACGTCGGTGTCAGGCAACTTCACCGTGGAGGCGCCCCCGGCCTCCGTCTACTCGGTTAGCATTGCCAACGGAACTGGTACCATCGCCACTTTCTCAAACTAACCGCATCGGACTGATCCGCTCGGCGGCCAAGCGATTAAGGAAGGGGAGCAAAAATATGAATCGGACTATTGTCGCCAGTGAATGTGGCCATTTCTACGCCACCATTTGGATTGACTTTATGTCCTTCAAGGCCGTGCGCCTCGGCGGAAAGCGGCTGCAACGCTGTCCGGTGTGCCGCAAACGGGCCTGGGTCAGTCCGGCTGACACAAGCCGGCTGACCGCGGAGGAACTGCGACAGGCTCAACAAACCCTAGACTCGCCCATCCCTTAAGGATCAATGACAGCAGATTGGTCTCGCGGACCATCCGAGGCACCCACCATCTATTGGTAAGCAATCAACCGTTAAACCGAGCACAAATCTTCCCTTGTCCCACCAGTCCACGAATTTCGCAAAAGAAATAGCCATTAGGAAGTGTGACGGTTTCTCGTGTCTCATGCGTTATGATACGCTTGATGTGACTAATGCCATTTGATACGACAAACAGGATGGGAGGATATCATGGAAGGAAAGGGGCTTCGCCTCGAGAACATCACGAAACGCTATGGAACGCTCACGGCTGTCGATCACCTGACGCTAACCGTACCGTCCGGCATCGTCTTTGGCTTGTTAGGGCCCAACGGCGCGGGAAAAACCACAACCTTGGAAATTGTGGAGGGCTTGAGACGGCCAGATGAAGGCCACATCTGGTGGGAGGACATCGATATTGTCCATCACCCTGAGCAAGGGCGGTCCCGATTTGGAGTGCAACTGCAAACCAGCGCCTTTTTTGAGCTGCTCACCGTCAAGGAAACGCTGGAGCTCTTTCATAGCTTCTACCACCGCCACCTCAATGTGGCGCAACTCATCTCCCGCCTTGATTTAAAAGAAAAGCAGAATGCTCGCGTTGAGGGCCTGTCCGGAGGCCAACGGCAGCGCTTGGCGCTCGCGGTGGCCTTGGTCAATGACCCCGAGGTGGTCTTTCTCGATGAACCCTCTGCCGGACTAGACCCCCAGGCGCGCCGCAATTTATGGGATGTCATTTTAGGGTTAAAGGCCGAAGGCCGTACGGTGGTGCTAACCACCCACTATATGGAGGAGGCCGAGTTTTTAGCGGATCGCTTGGCGATTATCGATCGTGGCCGGGTGCTGGATGAAGGATCGCCCCGAGAACTAATTCAACGGCATATGCCGGCGGCGGTCATTGAAATGTCGCGGACTGTCGGCATCACTGCCTCCACCCCCCTGCCGGCGGCCCGTGAAATCGAGGAACGCGATGAAACCACCATGATTATCAGCGACAGGCTGGAAGATACCTTGGTCGGCTTGGTCAACTGGGCGCAAGACCAAGGACGAGAAATTACGGGACTTTCCACCCGAAGCGCGACATTGGAGGACGTTTTCCTCAAGTTGACAGGAAGGAGTCTTAGAGAGTGAACGCGACGCTGGAACTCATGGGAAGTTTATTGCGGCAGACGGTGCGAAACCGACAAGGCTTATTTTGGACTCTATTTTTCCCGCTGGTGCTCATGTTCGTATTTAGTTTTTTAGGCAACTCACAAAGCCGGGTAAACTTGGCGGTGGTATCCCCGTCCGGCGGGTCCAACGCGGTCGTTAAAGTGCTGAAGCGATCCTCGGTATTCCACGTCCAGACACTCTCGCGAAAAAACGCCCTGACGCAAGTGAAAAACGGACAACAGGATGCCGCCCTATTTATCCCGCAGACCCGCCGGGGTCAAACCACTAAGCTTACCTTGCGCTACAACAATGCCAATCTTCTAGGCGCGCAGGAATCCGTAAGCGCGGTGGAGGCTTTTATTGCCCAGGCCGACGTAGCCCTTTCTGGACGGCCGCCTCTTTTCGCGGTGTCGGCCAAACCGGTGGCACATTCCCACAGCGCTAGTTATCTGGATTTCCTGCTGCCCGGGGTGCTGGCACTGATGACCATGCAAAATAGCCTGTTTGGGATTGGTTCGGGACTAACCCGGTGGAAAGAGAAAGGCATTCTGAGACGCTTTCGCGTGACCCCGGTTAAGCCCTTGCAGTTTCTTACCGCCACGGTGGCCAACTACATCGTGATTGGTCTGGTGACTTCTGCCATCATTATCGGATTCTCCATGGCGATTCTTCATGCCTCGGTCACCTTAGCCTGGGGCCCCATGCTGCTGGTATTGCTATTAGCCATGGGATGCTTTCTCTCGATTGGCTTTATTGTGGCGGGATTCTCCAAAACCCAGGAAGCCACCATCCCCATTGTCAACCTGATAAGCTTCCCTATGATGTTCCTTTCGGGCATCTTTTTCCCGGTATCCTCACTGCCCAAACTTTTAGGAGAGATTGTCCAGTACTTTCCGCTTACCTATGTGTCAGGAGCCCTGCGAGGATTGATGAGCGGGCAGTTAACCACGGGGGATGCCGCGTTTCGCACCGACATCATTGGGCTTATCGTCTGGATCGTCGTGACCGGTGCCGTCGCGGCGCGCACCTGGCGGTGGGAATAAAGA
>JAJYTS010000124.1 GCA_021792935.1 Bacillota bacterium
GGAACGTCAAAAACACGTGCTCGAACTGTACTGTGCCCGCCAAGGCTGGACGTTTGAGGTCGTGGCCGACCTCGGGTCGGGGATGAACACCCACAAAAAGGGCCTCAAACGGCTGCTCAATGACATCCTGGCCGACCGGGTCGGTCGGCTGGTCGTGACCCACCAGGACCGTCTCTTACGCTTTGGGGCGGAGCTTATCTTGGCGATCTGCGAAGCCAAGCAGGTGGAGGTCGTAATTCTCAATCAAGGCGAGGATACGACCTTTGAAGAAGAGTTAGCGCAGGATGTTCTCGAAATCATCACGGTCTTTTCGGCGCGGCTCTATGGCAGTCGTTCGCGGAAGAATCAAAAACTGCTGGATGGCGTGAAACGCGTCGTGGAGGAGACCTCGTCATGATTCTGGCCCATAAAATTGCGCTCGATCCCAACGATGTGCAGGCAACGTCCTTTCGCAAAGCGGCGGGAACGGCGCGATTTGCCTATAACTGGGCGTTGTCCGAGTGGCAACGGCAGTATGACGCGTGGAAAGCCGATTCCGCCGCGAACAAGCCATCCGACGCCGCCCTGCGGCGTCAACTCAATTTCGGTGAATTCCGCCGGCAATTAGCATACAAAGCGGCGCACCGTGGCAAGACGGTGATCGTGGTCAGCTGCTGGTATCCGAGTAGTAAAATTTGCTCGATATTCCGGCACAAACTGTCCACCATGCCTTTAGACGTTCGCGCTTGGACTTAGATAAGTCCATCAGAACGGTAAATGAAATGAGGCAGGAATAGTTATGCCTAAACAGAAGGGGTCACCCGGGGCAGGACCTCCCTTGTGGGCCATGATTGTGGTGGGGATTTTTTTGGCGGCGACAGTCGTTGGCTACTTCTTCAAATAGGATGAGGTGCGGCCCGGTTGAGGCCGCACCGCTACTCAGGTGGTCTTCCCGCGCCCTCCCGTGGGCGGTTCAAGCAAAAATACGCTGTAATAGGCTTTGCCCAATACGGTTGAATTGAAAGGCCTGCCATTGTTCGCCATATATAGGGGACGGTAGCCCCATGACGCGGGCTCGGCGGTAGCGAATCCCGATACTAACCCGGAGGCGTTAACTAATACGTCAATTCCCGGCCCGTTGGGCGGTGTGTAAACGGTGGATCCCCGGATCGTCCGTTTCGCTTTGGTGTAGACCTTAAGGCGCGGGTTAGTCGAAACGAAGGACGCCCAGGATGTTAGCGACGTCGGCATGGTTGGGGACATGCTAGGGGTTATGCTGGAAGGCGGCACAAAATATAAGTGTTCACTATAAAACGCCACGCCAGCGTTGGGTATGGTAGGAGGGGTGGGTGGATCATACCAGCTAAATGATCCGAGGTTTTGCGGGAAGGTAGCTTCCACCCCGGTGACTTGATTGTGTTGATTGGTCATAAAAGCGATGCCTGGCACCGCGGTGACCCAGTGGTAGCCCATATTGGGGATAAAGGTGGAGACTTCGTGATATGCATGGAGCCCGCCATTAAAGGGACCCAGGGCTGTCATGGTCGGCAGGGTGGTCAAACTGATGGGCCGCGCATTCATCATCGTTCTTCTCATGCGGCGGCGATTGCGCCGCATCATAGGCATGGTTCCATTCATTCTTCTCCGCATCCCTCCACCTAGCGCTCCTTTGCCCACATTTCGGCGGTGGCGACCATTATTCATAGCCGGCCCAGAAGGCGTCGCAGGACTTGTGGTGGCGGAGCCTGGGGCTTGACTGGGGCTGCCGTTATTGCCGCTGGTCGCGGGTGCCGGGGAATTGGCGGATTGATTGGGCGATGGGGCGGGGGTGCCGCAGGCCCCGATAACCGCGGCGAGACAAAAAAGGACTAGCATTGTGCGCATCTGTTGCGTTCGCATGAAAGAGCTCCTTTCCAGGGCTTGCCGTTTGCATAAAAGATCCCCTAGCGAGAGGGGATTTATACGCTTTGACAGCGGCAGTCATAGAGGAAGAGAAGCGCGGAAAAAGTCTGGTTACGGTTGAGAAGCCTTTGTTGAGGTATTCGGCCTATCTGTCAAAAAAGCCATGGTGTATTGAACTCCGTGCCCCACAATAATTCCCGTAATCACGTAGCCCAGGGGCTCAAGGCTCAGTTGCACGCCAACATCTCCCACAATGTCCATCTGTCCGGCAACGGCCAACGCAATGCCGGTGCCCGTGGCAATCCATTCCTGCAAGAGTTTGCGAATGCGGGTGGTGTGCATGGGTAGCAAACTTACTGCCGCTTTACCGACCGTTTGCGCGACATAGGCCAAGACCGCGTACGCTACCAGGGTATTCATCTTAAGGCACCGCCTTATCTAGCATTGCTCTATATTACGGGCGACTTACCAATGCGTGCCAATTTAGCTAACTTTTGCGATTCGCACGAAAATAAATACCAAAGAAAAAATCGTAAATATACAAAAAATAGTTGGTTACCTGATAGAATAGCCAAGAGGGAGGTGGTCTCTCTCAAAATGGCGCTCCAAACGGGCGCGGCAGAAATACCACACAAAAACGAACTCGCGATACGGTCGATTAAGGGAGGTCATGGGTCATGATGGCATTTCCGCAGTCGGATTTTTGGCCCGTCGCGATTGGTTTCTTCGGGCTCGGAACTAATTACTTTGTGTGGGGCGGCCAAGCTCTTTTCGGCCTGCCGGTCAACAGTCCCTAGGTGAATCGGTCGATTGGCATGTGGGGCATCTGGATGGGTGGCTTCATGCAGTTTATCACCGGCGTTTATTTGATGGTGGGATTAAGCTGGTTTCCGGTTTACACGTCGGCGGCTCCGCTATATATGGCCGCGCTGGCGTTCACGGCTTATGGGGTGCACTGGTTCGCGATTGGCTGGCGGCGCTATACCGGTGCCGCTGACGGGCCGGAAGGCTGGATGGCTATCGCGTTTCTTTTGATATCACTGTTGGGGATGCTTGTTTTTTTCCAAGCGGGCGACGTACCGGTGGGCATTCTCTTTATCATCCTGACATTAATCTATCTGAGTGAAATCCCCACCCGCCTTGCAGGTTGGAAGAATGGCGCGCGGGTTGTAGGGCTCTGGCAGTTCGTTGGGGCAATTTGGTTGATGTACCTGACTTATGCGGCGGCATTTAATTTTTCTCTTTCGCAACATTGGTGGATCTAACTTCGTTGAGTCGGTGAGGGCGGAATCTATATATAGGCGGGGACCCCTCAGTGACCGTCTCCCTGAAGGGAAGTGGCGCGGGGTCCCCTCTGGGTTTGGTGGGGCGGTGGTCTACGGTAATTAGTAGAAAAATCGTGGTGGGCATGGCCCTCTATTTATTGTTAGGGGGTTCTTTAATGATCTGGAGCACCCAGTGGGACAATTCGACCCGCATTATTGCGGTCCCATCTGCGATAAAGAGTCAGGTGGAGTCTGCCATCGCGCAATCGCTGCAAATCATCCCGGCAGGGGCGGTTTCTCTCAATCAAGGATTGGTACTTCCCCGGTTGCGGGGAGCCCGGCTGCTGTTATTGGAAAGAAGAACGCTGCGGCATTTGTTTAGCCCCACCAGTTCCGAATTAGAGTCTAGTCTCACCGCTTATAAGAATGCTCTCGCCACCATGGGCCGCGGGAGAAATCGGAAGAGCG
>JAJYTS010000030.1 GCA_021792935.1 Bacillota bacterium
CCTTCTTCTCGGGCTTGTCGGCCACCAAAGCCTCGGTGGTCAAGAGCATGGCCGCAATCGATGCGGCATTCTGCAAGGAGAATCGCGTGACCTTGGCCGGGTCCACAATTCCCGCCTGCACCATGTCTACCACCTTATTGGTGGCTGCGTCGTAGCCCTTGCTGCCGCCTTCCTTCTTCACCATCTCCACAATGACCGAACCCTCCAGCCCGGCATTCTGGGCAATCTGGCGCACCGGCTCCTCAAGGGCGCGGCGCACGATAGCGGCACCAATTTTTTCGTCGCCTTCCAGCGATAGGCTGGCCACCGCGCCAATAGCGCGGAGCAAAGCCGTACCACCGCCAGGAACAATCCCTTCCTCAACGGCGGCGCGGGTCGCGGACAAGGCGTCCTCAATGCGAAGCTTCTTCTCCTTCAACTCAACCTCGGTGGCCGCACCCACCTGAATCACGGCCACACCGCCAGAGAGCTTAGCTAGCCGCTCCTGCAACTTCTCGCGGTCGTAATCCGAGGTGGTGTCCTCAATTTGCTTCCTAATGACAGCGATCCGCTTCTTGATGTCTCCATCTTGTCCATGGCCGTCGACCACGGTGGTCTCTTCCTTGGCAACCTTAATCTGCCGCGCCTGGCCCAACATCTCCGGCGTCACATTCTCTAACTTGAGGCCGAGATCCTCGGAAATGACTTGGCCGCCAGTGAGAATGGCGATGTCCTCCAACATGGCCTTGCGCCGGTCGCCAAAACCCGGTGCCTTTACCGCCACGGCTGTCAAAGTGCCGCGCAGCTTATTGACCACCAAGGTCGCCAACGCTTCGCCTTCAACATCCTCGGCAATAATGACCAACGGCTTCCCCCGCTGCACAACCTTCTCCAATACCGGCAAAAGATCTTGTATTGCAGAGATCTTGCGGTCGGTAATGAGAATGTAGGGATCACTAAGAACCGCTTCCATCTTTTCCGTGTCCGTAACCATGTACGGGGAAATGTATCCGCGGTCAAACTGCATGCCTTCCACCGTTTCCAAGGTGGTTCCAGTGGTCTTGGACTCTTCAACAGTAATGACCCCATCGGCCCCGACCTTTTCCATGGCCTCGGCGATCAGGGAACCAATTTCGCCGTCGTTGGCCGAAATGGAAGCGACCTGGGTGATTGCAGCCTTGCCTTCAATAGGCTTTGAAATCTTTTTTACTTCCTCCACGGCTGCGCTGACAGCCCGCTCAATCCCGTGGCGGATGCCCATAGGGTTGGCACCGGCGGTAACGTTTTTCAATCCTTCGTGAATCATCGCCTGGGCTAACACCGTCGCGGTTGTGGTACCGTCACCAGCCACGTCCTGGGTCTTGGTGGCGACTTCTTTTACCAATTGCGCGCCCATGGCTTCAAATGGGTCCTCCAACTCAATTTCACGGGCGATAGTCACCCCGTCATTGGTGATTAAAGGAGCCCCAAACTTCTTCTCCAACACCACGTTACGACCCTTCGGCCCCAACGTCACCTTCACCGCGTTGGCCAGCTTGTCAACACCCCGCTCCAGGGCGCGCCGCGCTTCCTCTTCATAAATCATCTGCTTGGCCATGAAATTCCGTCCTCCTCTTTGAGGTATATATGTCCTAGGCGACTACTGAGGCTGTCGCGAGCACCGCGACAAGGTCACCTTCACGCAACAATAGATAATCCGTGTCATTGATACGCACTTTTTGTCCCGCATCACTCCGGAACAAAACCACTTCGCCCACGGTAACCTCTAACGAAGCGCGTAAACCGTTGTCCAGCAATATGCCGCTTCCCACCGCGACGACCTCGGCCCGCTGCAACTTGTCTTTGGCCGTATCTGGCAGCACGATGCCCGATACCGTTTTTTCCTCGCTGATGGGCTTAACGACAATGTGATCGCTCAACGGACGAATATCCACAGTTGTCCATCCTCCAAGAACTATGTCTTTTGATGTTAGCACTCTACTCAACCGAGTGCTAACAGATTCCATATGGCATAATACAGAAATTCTCCCTGACCGTCAAATACTTTGTTAGTCCCTCGAGCAGCCCTCGCCTAAGCTTCCAGGGACGCGTGCTTGTCTATCCGATGGCGAGAGATATTCCAGTATCGCCATGACCGTTGACAGCTCGAATTGGTGGCGCTGAGCCGCCGCAATTCACGCGACATGCTTGGAAAAAGTCCGCCGCATCACAAGCCCCCGCAAACGCGACGGCCCGGATTGAAAGGATCCCATAGTCGTGCGCGGTGGTCGTTCTGATAAAAAGGGAAATTAGATGACTGGCCACGTTTCTTGGATTCGACTGGGCGCCATGTCCTTACGCTCTGGTTGAATCTAATCACGAGGCGCGACAACCCTTTTTCAATCGTGGCGCGTATGGCCATGGATAAGATCCACGGCATGGGAAATGACCGGGGCTACCACCGGCCAAAGTTCCTCGATGGCTTTGGGAGAGCCGGGGAAATTGATAATTAACGTGTTCTGAGCCACTCCCACCACTTGTCGCGACAGCATGCCCAAGGGGGTGTGGCGTAGGGACTCGGCCCGCATCGATTCACTCATTCCCGGAATCTCCCGGTCAATCACGCGACGGGTCACTTCCGGCATAACATCGCGAGGTCCCAACCCGGTCGACCCGGTGGTGACCACCAAATCCACGGCTTGGCCTACCCATTGCCGCAACTGATTTTCCAATTGATCTGGCTCATCTGGCAACACCTGGTAATCGGCAAGTTCCCCTACCGCTCCCGTCAGTTCCACCAACCGCTGCCCGGAGAGGTCGGCACGCTCTCCGCGCGACCCCGCGTCGCTACTGGTCAACACCGCCACCCGCATCCGCGTCACCATCCTGTCGGATAAAATGCCCCGAGCGTCCCCCACGTTTTTCCATAAGCCGCACCCCGGTTATGGTCATGGCCCGATCCCGCGCCTTCAACATATCGTACAGGGTTAGCAAAGCGGCGCTCACAGCCGTTAGCGCTTCCATCTCCACCCCGGTTCGGCTCAGGGTTTCAACCAAAGCCACCACTTTAAACTTGGAATCCTCCACGGTGACATCCACTCTCACCGAGGACAGGGCTAAGGGATGGGCTAGCGGAATCCATTCAGAGGCTTTCTTGGCCGCCATTATCCCAGCCACCCGGGCCACAGCCAACACATCGCCTTTGGGCGCTTGCCCCGATTTCACCAACCGCACCACATCTTCATGCGTCAGCAGGTAACCTTCAGCCACGGCTAGACGACGAGTCTCGCTTTTTTCACTCACATCCACCATATGAACATGTCCGTCAGTAGTCAGATGGGGTAAGTCTGGATGCTCCTCCATTGCGGCTCCTCCTCCCTGCTCTAAGCTTTGGTTCCCGCTGGCGTTTGCCGTTCCGTGCGGTGCACGCGCCATGAGTGAGGCAAAACGGCTAACAGACTCCCCGCGTATCCCACCCGCACCCCCACCAGAAACCCCCGGCTGTCGGTGGGAACGCCCATTAACGCCAGTCCCAGAGCCGCTAGTATCAACCCTAGCACCAAGCGCCGGCCGCCATCGCGGCGGCGCCTTCCCACCAAAAGAGCCAACCCAGCCACTCCGCAAAGCCAGCCAAAGAGGTCAAGCGTTCTGGCTGCCCGCAGCACTGTCCAAATCTGATGCCAACCTAAAAATACCGCAAGGGCCGCCCCCGCTCCCAAAATTACCATTCCCCAGACGCGCATTTTTGGCCACACCTCTTTGCATGGGTTCGTTTTACAGGACATCCATCCTGCCAGGCTCATAAGTTGGCCACGTTCGTCATAGCCATTAACACTGCTCCAGCAGCCCCTGCGGGGGGCCGAATCCCAAAAAAGGAGGGTAGTGGCGCGGCGTCTCAACCCTTCGGTCCGCGCCGCGATTGCCGCATGACAATTCACAAATGGTGGCAATGGACATTTTTGGCTATTCTCACGGCAACTCTGGCGTCCGCCTTTCATCCCTATCACCGGCTGTCGCCCCTGGTCGGCGTAGCCGGAAGCCCACCCCCGCGGCCACGCCTCATCGCCTTAACCTTTGACGATGGGCCTTCTCCACGGTATACGCCTGAAATTTTGCGCCTGCTCAATCGCTATGATGCCCATGCCACCTTTTTCGTGTTAGGGTCAGAGGCCGCCCAATTTCCACAAATTCTCCGCGACATTGTCAACCAAGGCTCAACCATCGCCAATCACGGCTATCACCATGTTAACTATTTTCATGCGGGGCTGACCCGCACCCTGCAGGACGCCGCTCTAGCCCAAGCCCTGTTTAATAAGGAGAAAATCCCCACCGCCCCCTATTACCGCCCCCCCTTTGGCAACTCTAACAAGAAGCTGGCGGAGGCTTTAGCCACAAAGGGGTATACTCTGACGCTATGGTCCATCGACACGCACGACTGGTCTATGCCAGGAATGACCTACATCACCCGCAAAGTCTTGAGCGAGGCTGAGCCAGGCGCCATCGTGCTGATGCATGACGGCGGCGGTAACCGCAGCCAAACGGTAGCGGCGCTGGAGAGCATTTTGCCCGTCTTAAGGGCGGAAGGATACCGCTTGGTAACCCTTCCCCAATATGTGCGTGCTTTGGGGTTGACGGGGCCGCAAAAGCTTCCACTGCCCCCGAGCCCTCCTCAAAAGAACGGGCGCATCCCCGCCACCCGTTCCATGGAAGCCCCGCCTTAATATTGATAGAATCCCCGGCCGCTTTTACGACCGTACAATCCCGCGTCCACCATTTTTTTGAGCAAGGGAGCGGGACGATACTTGGGGTCTCCAAATCCCTCGTGCAATACTTGTAAGATGGCCAAGCAAGTATCCAGTCCAATAAAATCGGCGAGCGTTAAAGGACCCATGGGGTGGTTCATCCCCAGCTTCATCACCGTATCTATGGCGTCGCGGTCAGCAACCCCTTCGCCCAAGGCGAAAATTGCCTCATTAATCATGGGCATTAAAATGCGATTGGCCACGAATCCCGGATAGTCGTGGGCTTCCACCGGGGTTTTTCCCATATTCCGGGCATACCGCAAAACCGTGGCGACTGTCGCGTCATCCGTCAATTCTCCTCGAATAACCTCAACCAAGGTCATAACCGGAACCGGGTTCATGAAGTGCATGCCAATCACCTGGTGAGGTCGCGAAGTGACGCGTGCCAAGCGCGTAATGCTGATGGACGAGGTATTGCTGGCCAAAATCGTCTGCGGGCCAAAATGAGCGTCTAAGCGGCGAAATAGATCCCGCTTTTGCTCCTCGTCTTCCACCACGGCCTCCACGGCCAGGTCGACCTCGGGAACCTCCTCGATTTGAGAGACGGCGTGGATTCGCTCCAATATCGCCATCCGTTCGTCCGAGGCCATGCGCCCCTTCTCCACCTGCTTTCCCAGCCGCGATGAAATTCCCTCGACGCCCCGACGCAGTCCCTCAGCCAGAGCATCGGTAAGATATACCTCAAATCCGTGTGCTGCCGCCGTCTGCGCGATTCCGCCACCCATTTGACCGGCGCCAATCACTAACATGGTTGTCATTCTCCGCCTCCGCTAAAATTAATCGACCCGAACTAGGGTGGCCTCGCCCTGACCGCCACCACTACAGATGGCCGCCACACCATATCCGCCGCCGCGGTGCCGCAGCTCCAGAATAAGCGTCAAGAGGATCCGCGCCCCGGTGGCACCAATGGGGTGGCCCAGAGCCACCGCTCCGCCGTTGGCATTCACACGGTTCTCGTCTACGCCCAGAAGTTGAATGCTGGTCAAGGTGACCGCCGCGAAGGCCTCGTTAATCTCCAGCAAGTCCAAATCCCGCGGGGTAAGTCCTGCCCGGTGCAAAGCCACTTCTGTCGCATAGGCGGGCACGGTATGCAAGTACTTGGGCTCGCGCGACGCCCATCCGGAACTAACAATGGTGGCCAGAGGCTCAAGGCCCCGCCGCTTGGCTTCGTCTTCCGACATTAATACCAAGGCGCTGGCACCGTCCGTAAGTCCTGGGGCATTGCCGGCCGTCACCGTCCCGTCAGATTGAAACGCGGGTTTCAGCTGTGCCAGTTTTTCCAAACTCGTGTCCCGCCGCGGCCCCATATCTTCCGCAACCAGGGTGACCGCGCCCTTTTTTCCAGGAACCGGCACGGAAACGATTTCTTCCCCTAACCGCCCGCTTTCAATGGCCGCAAGCGCCCGTTCATGACTGCGAAAGGCCCAGCGATCCTGCTCGTCTCGTGAAATATGATACTCGGCCGCTACTTCGCTGCCATAGACGCCCATGTGACAACCGCCAAAACTGCACCAAAGACCGTCGTGCACCACCGCGTCAATAAAGGGGGCATCCCCCATGCGCAGTCCATAACGAGCGCCCTTGACCAGATACGGAGCCTGGCTCATCGATTCCATGCCACCGGCCACGGCGGTCTTAATGTCGCCCAGTCGAATAGCCATGTCGGCTAAATTGACCGCCCGCAAACTCGAGGCGCATACCTTGTTTATGGTGTCTGACGGCACCGTATCCGGCAGCCCCGCTTTAATACTGGCCTGCCGACTGGGAATTTGGCCGGCGCCAGCCTGCACCACCTGGCCCATGTACACGTAATCAATATCAGTTCCCGCAACCCCGCTGCGCTCCAGCGCCCCACGAATGGCGCACGCGCCTAAATCGGTGGCCGCTACCTCTTTCAGCACCCCTCCAAATGTCGCAAACGGGGTGCGAGCCACCGCCACCACTACTGTATTTGGCATTTCCAGCCTCCTCCGATCGATTGCTACCGCTCGCGCGCAATGACGGCGCCCAAAGCCGCCATTTTCTGTTCCATGCCATGGTATCCACGATCAATATATTCCACCCCATCAATCAGGGTGGTGCCTTCCGCTCTTAACCCCGCCAACACCAGAGCCGCCCCGCCACGAATATCCTGGGCCTGCAGCGGCGCTCCCGTCAATCGCTCCACCCCGCGAATAATGGCGGTTTCGCGGTCCACCTTCACGTCCGCGCCCAAGCGCGCCAAATCGTGGGTATAGCCAAAGCGGTTTTCAAACACGGTTTCCTGCACCACCGCCACCCCATCGGCCAGCGACAACAGCGCCACCATTTGCGGGTGCAAATCCGTGGGAAACCCCGGGTGGGGAAGAGTCTCAATATCAACCGCCTGAGGCCGGGAAGGGCCCACCACACGAATCCAGTCCATATCCTCCTCGATTTGAGCCCCGGACTGATGCAGCTTAAGCAGCACCGTTCGCAAATGCTCGGGAATCACGTTGGCGACGGTCACCGCCCCTCGCGTCATGGCCCCCGCAATGAGATAGGTTCCCGCTTCCAGCCGGTCCGGGATTATCTCGTGATGGGCACCTTTGAGACGCGTTACGCCCTCAATTCGCACCAGATTGGTGCCGGCGCCCCGAACCTTAGCGCCCATCGCGTTCAGAAAATTCGCCACGTCCACGATTTCCGGCTCCATGGCGGCATTTTCTAGAATGGTGGTGCCCTCCGCCGTACATCCCGCAATCATCAAATTAAGGGTGGTGCCAAAAGAAGCCCGTTCCACATAGATGCGGGAACCTTTAAGCCGCCCCTTGACCCGTCCCTGAATAGAACCATGCTCCAGGCGCATTTCCGCCCCCAGCGCCTGAAATCCCTGTATATGGAAGTTAACAGGACGCGAGCCAATTTGGCATCCCCCCGGGAACGCCACGTCAGCCTGTCCTACTCTTGCCAGCAAAAGACCCACCAAATAGGTGGAGCCTCTTAATTTGCGAGCCAAGTCATACCGTGCCCGATGCGTGGTCAACGTCTGCGCGTCAATGGCCAAGCGCCGATCTTCCAACCATTCCACCGTGGCGCCAAGATCCCGCAGAATTTGGCACAAGTCTAAAATATCCGTGTAACGCGGCACATTTTCTAATACGGTAGTACCCTGATCGGCAAGCGCGGCGGCCACAATGATAGGCAAGGCGCTATTCTTTGACCCCTCAACAGCCACATCCCCGACTAGCGCGCTGCCGCCCTCGATGACAAACTGCGCCACAACTCTCTCCCTTTCGCCGCTGGCATCACTAAGACAATCGATAATTAAAGGCTATAGTTTGGCGCTTCCTTGATAATCTGAACATCATGCGGGTGGCTTTCCGTAAGCCCTGCACCGGTAATCCGCACAAAGCGCGACCGATCACGCAAAGCCGCGAGATTCTCCGTGCCGCAATAGCCCATTCCGGAGCGAACTCCTCCGATTAATTGGTACACGGTATCCGCCAGAGATCCTCGATACGGTACGCGCCCTTCTATCCCTTCTGGAACCAGTTTTTCCACGTCTAAATCGTCTTGGAAATATCGATCACTCGATCCCTGCTTCATGGCGCCCAGTGACCCCATTCCGCGATATACCTTAAAAGATCGCCCCTTGAAGATTTCCATGTCGCCAGGGCTTTCCTCAGTTCCCGCGAAGAGCGATCCAATCATCACAGAGGACGCGCCCGCCGCCAGAGCTTTAACAATATCGCCCGACCAACGGATGCCGCCGTCTGCCACCACAGGGACACCATGGCGCTGCGCCACCTGATATGCCTCCCACACAGCGGTAATCTGCGGCACACCAATTCCGGCCACGATTCGAGTCGTGCAAATGGAGCCTGGCCCCACCCCTACCTTGATAGCGTCCGCACCGGCTTCGATTAAAGCCTGCGCCCCTTCGCGAGTGGCAATATTCCCGCCCACCACCTGCAGAGTGGGATAGACATCTTTAATGCGGCGCACCGTCTCTAACACCCCGCGAGAGTGCCCGTGGGCGCTGTCCACCACCACGACGTCAACGCGCGACTGCACCAACACGTCAATCCGCTCCATAGTCCCTTCCCCCACCGATACGGCAGCGGCCACCAAGAGGCGGCCATTAGCGTCTTTGGCGGCATTGGGAAACTTGCGGGCCTTTTCTATGTCTTTGATGGTAATAAGTCCGCGTAAACGACCCTGACCGTCTACTAAGGGCAATTTCTCAATACGGTGCCGGCCCAAAATCTTTTTCGCCTCGTCCAAAGTGGTGCCTTCCGGCGCGGTTACCAAATTCTCAGCGGTCATTACCTCGCGAATAGGGCGATCAAAATGCTCTTCAAACCGCAGGTCACGGTTGGTAAGAATCCCCACCAGATATCCCCCATCGCGCACAATGGGCACCCCGGAAATGCGGTAGCGGCTCATGAGTTCTAAAGCCTCTCGCACTTCGTTGTTAGGCGATAAAAAAATGGGGTCAATAATGACACCATGTTCGCTGCGTTTCACTTTATCCACTTCACTAGCTTGGTCTTCCATCGACATGTTTTTGTGGATGACCCCGATCCCGCCTTCCCTAGCCATCGCAATGGCCATTCGGGCCTCGGTCACGGTATCCATACCAGCGGAAGCGAGGGGAATATTGAGCTGAATGCCCCGGGTAAATTGGGTGCGCACCTCCACTTCGCGAGGCAGTACAGCCGAATAGCCTGGCAAAAGCAGCACATCGTCAAAGGTCAGCGCTTCGAAGGAAAACTTCTCTTCGCCGTTCACAATTCTCCTCCTTAATCATAGTTGTTTGATGGACGCTTTAAGTTTTGACAAGTCTACCATAGGAAGAGAATAGGCGACAATCGCTGAGCTATTACGCCAACAATTGGGAAACTCGTTCTCCCACCTTGTAAATCGGGCCGGCGCCCATGGTCAAAAACGTATCCCCAGGGGCGAGCATGGGGAGCACCACATCGGTGGCGCCATACATATCCGGAACGTAGTAGACCGGACCCTGACGATTCTTGCGAATGGCCTCGGCCAAGGCTTGCCCGGAAATCCCTTCAATGGGCGCCTCGCCCGGCGGCGCGTAAATTTCCGTGATCACCACAATGTCCGCTTGGTCAAAGGCTGTCACAAATTCATTCCACAGGTTTTTGGTCCGAATGTACCGCTGCGGTTGGAATAGAGCCACCACCCGCCCGATTGTCACTTGGCGGCATGCCGCCAAGGTAGCCCGTATCTCCGTAGGGTGGTGCGCGTAATCGTCAACCACTCTAACCGGTCCCGACGCCAAAATTTGAAACCGCCGATTGGCATTGCGGAAGTTTCCTAAGGCGTCACACACTACCTGCTGCCCAATCCCTAAATGATGGGCCACAGCCACCGCCGCCAAAGCATTTTTGACATTGTGAATCCCCGGAACCCGCAAGCGAATCGCCCCGACCCGAGCCCCGGCCTCATAGACCTCAAAAGTCGTGCCGCCGCCATCCTGACCGGTCACCACCCCCCGGATATGGGCCTGTGACGAGAGACCATAAGTCAGGGTGGGAACGGTCAAATTTGGGGCCATGGCCGCTAATACCGGGTCGTCAATTCCCACGACCGCCGCCCCTTGAGATCCGACATGACCCAAATAGCTCTGGAACGCTGCTTTGAGAACATCAAAACTCTCATTGAAATGTTCGAGATGCTCAGACTCCACATTGGTCGCCACGGCGATGTCGGGCTGATAGCGCAGAAAGGTCCCGTCGCTTTCGTCCGCTTCCGCCACCATCCAATCTGACCGGCCCACCCGCACATTGCCCCCGAAGGACTCCACTTCTCCCCCTACCAACACCGATGGATCAAATCCCGCCTCGGTCAACACGGTGCCAATCATGGTCGTGGTGGTGGTTTTTCCATGGGTGCCGCTTACCGTAATCGCCCGCCTGCCACCAAGAATCTCGGCCAGCAAATCGGAGCGATGCCTGACGGGCACCCCCGCCGCCAAAGCCGCGTGTCTTTCTACGTTATCCTCATGAACGTCGGTACTGTAAATGACTTCATCGGCTCCCTGGATATGGTCAGCACTATGACCGTATTCCACCGCTACGCCCGCGCGAATAAGGCGCTCGGTGCGGCTGGACGGATTCATGTCGGAGCCGCTTACGTCATACCCCAAATTGTGCAGCCATAGCGCCAATCCACTCATGCTGTATCCACCAATGCCAATGAAGTGGACCCGTTTCATCGTTCGACCGCCTTTGCCGCTGCCAGTTAGTATTAGACTACGCGTCTGGATCCGGTTTCATCCGCCGCTCTCCACCTATTGAAAGTGCCAGCCTTGATTAATCCACAAATCCACATAATGGGCGGCGGACAGGCGGATTTGCGCGATTTCCTCACTTCGCAATTCGCGCACCACCCGGCCCGGGCGCCCCATCACCAACGTGCCGGACGGAATTTTCGCGCCCTGGGTAATCAGGGTGCCGGCGCCCACCACCACATCTGACTCAATCTCCGCTCCATTCATAATAACGCAGC
This sequence comes from Bacillota bacterium, assembly GCA_021792935.1. Lineage (GTDB taxonomy): Bacteria > Bacillota > Sulfobacillia > Sulfobacillales > Sulfobacillaceae > Sulfobacillus_B. Next base: position 11,256 of record JAJYTS010000030.1, read on the forward strand.
CCATCCCTACCAGTACGCGATTAGCGATAACAGCGCCATGCACGACCGAACCGTGGCCAATGGTCACCTCATCACCGATAAGGCAAGGCCAACCCCGATCCGCATGCAAAGTACTGTTGTCCTGCAGATTGCTGCGTGCCCCCAAACAAATGCGATCGGTATCAGCACGAACCACGGCATTAAACCACACGGATGCTTCGGGCCCCAGTTCAGCCCGCCCAATCACATAAGAGCCAGGCGCCAGAAATACCGGCGACTCCACCGTGGGAGACCACTCACCAAAATCCATCAACATTAATTAAATCCCCCCCACCCATACATCTTGCAGTGCCCAAGGTGTTTTGGGTCCTTCCTGAGGACCCATCGAATCGCCCAGTTGATGCCGATAATAACCGGCGGACGCCACCATGGCGGCGTTATCCGTGCAATAAACCGGGGGCGGTATGCATACCGCCACCCCAGCCGAAGCGCCCCAATCGATGACCCGCCGCGCCAACCGTTGGTTCGCCGTCACCCCTCCCGCCAGATAGACTTGGGAAACCGGGTAGCGTTCGAATGCTCGCTCCAAGTTGCGGCACAACGCCTCCACCACGGCCTCTTGTAGGGACTGAGCGGCCTCGGCGCGCTTATCGGGGTGTCGCCGGGTCAACTCTTCGAAGGCGGTTTTCAGGCCGCTAAAGCTAAAATCCAATGACGAAGTGCCGAGCTTGGCAATGGGCAGGGGAAACATCGGAGGCCCAGCCACCCCCCGCGCCAGCTTTTCTATTTCGGGACCTCCCGGGTAGGGCAGGCCCAGCAAGCGGGCGCCCTTGTCTAAAGCCTCGCCGGCGGCGTCGTCACGGGTTGCGCCCAATACCAAAAGTTTGCCGTGCTCCGACCAATACGAAAGCGTGGTATGCCCCCCCGAAACGATTAGCGCTAAAGCGGGGAACCGCAACGGTTCCACCAGGGCATTGGCATATAAATGGGCTTCTAAGTGATGAACTCCGATGACGGGAATTTCCCAGGCCAGAGCCAACGCTTTGGCAAACGTCACGCCGACCAATAGCGCGCCTAACAGACCGGGTCCTTGGGTCACGGCAATGGCGTCAACATCTCGCGCCCGCAGCGAAGCCCTCTCCAGCGCCAATTGCACCACCGGCAACACCGCCATGGCATGCTCGCGTGCCGCCACCTCCGGAACCACGCCTCCAAAGCGCCTTTGCAAAAGGACAGACGACAGCCGTTCCGCTCCCAAAAGGCGTTGCCCGTCCTCGACAATGGCAGCCGCGGTGTCGTCGCAAGACGATTCAATGCCTAAAATCCGCATAACTTTCCTCGCTCTCGCCCACAGTATCCGGGGAGGAGTTTTTATGACTATTCTTTCCGCTTACACGGCAATTTTGATTATCGCCTGGGCCAGCCCCAGTCTTTTAACGTTATCGCCCATCACCTATGGCAGTATGGCCATTGCCCGCTTTCTGGCGTTCCTAATGAGTGTAATCCTGTTCGTCTTGATGGGTCGGACCCTCAAAAAGCGCGCGCGTCCGCGCTTGAAAGCCGGCCTCACGGCAGGCGTGCTAGCGGCCGGACTCGGTACGGCAGGAGCCCAGATTATTCAACGCCTGCCCCGTGCCCAAAAAGCCTTTGTCGCCCATCTCACGGGCGTACCCCCGCAAGCGGCCATCACCATGCTGCATCTGCATGCCCTTACCAACGCCCTATTATCCGCCTTTATTTCCGCCGCACTATTCGGAGCCTTAGGAGCCGTTGCCACCTGGTGGGGTGGATTATGGCGCACCACAACCGGGACGGTCGATCAATAATATCCGTCCGTCTACAAGGGATCCTTCCACATGATGAAGGCGTCTTCACGGGGGTCACTGTAATATCCGCGACGCACTCCCAATTGACTAAATCCTAATTTCTGATAGAGGCTCTGCGCCACCAGATTGGATCGGCGCACCTCCAAGGTCATGCGAACCGCATTGAGGGCCTGAGCCTTGCCCATCAACCCCACCATCATGCGCTCACCCAGATGATATCCGCGAAAGTCAGGATGTACAGCCACATTAGTCACATGGGCCTCATCCAAAATAAGCCACATTCCCCCGTAAGCAACCACGCGGCCATGAAAATCCAGCACCAAATAAGCCGCAAAATTATTTTCCATGAGTTCGCTTTGAAAAGAAGCCCGCGACCAGGGCGTAGGAAATGACGCGCGCTCAATTCCCACTACTGCGTCCAAATCGGACAGGTACATATCCCGCACGAGCGCCTCAGATTCATTCGGCTGATTCGGGAGTGCCATCATTCACCTCGTTTAGGCCAGGTAACCGCCGGGGGGCGCAAATACCCCGGCGCCAGACCGACAAGATCATCCGCTTCACCCCATTGTAACGCGGGCCAGCCTAGTTGCGCCACCGCTACCCCGGACAGCTGGTGCCAGCCAGGGTGGGCTTGGGGGCCAATTCTCGCCAAAAATCCCGGGTCTTGGGCCGCCGGACCGACCACCACCACGTCATCGACGACGGGAAAGGGCATTGGCAATTCTCCCGACACCGCCACATCCTCCATTAGAGGCTGGACCACACCCTCTTTCACCCAATAGTAGCCGAGATAGAAAGCGGGGCCCCGACGTTCGCTGGTCACCACCACCCGCTGGCCGCCGGGAACCGAGGCAGCCCAAGCCGCCAAGGAAGATACCCCCTTAAGGGGGATTTTCCAGCCAAACGCTAACGCCTTGGCAGCCGTGAGAGCAATCCGCACTCCGGTAAATGAGCCTGGGCCTATCCCCACGGCCAACCCGTCTGGTCGGCCCAAAAGGTCCGCCTGTTGCCCGATCCACTCAACCAAGTGAGACCCGGCCAAGCGCGCCCCATGGACCGAGATTTCTCCCACCCGCACCCCATCCTCGATATAGCCAACGGTCACCATAGGGCCGGAAGCATCCCAACCCATCACTTTAAACCCCATGCCGCCATCCCTCCGCAATCGCATCAAGCTTTCGCATCCACTCCGGCCCAATGGCCCTCAACTGGGCGTGGCGAACTTCAGTCGCGCCCTCACAGATTAACTGAATGTCAAGACGGTCTGGATACTGTTCCTGAAGCACCGCCCCCCATTCGGCTAGAATCACCTCTTTAAAAGTTGGCGGGGCGGGCAGATCCAGCACATCCCATTCCCGCGGGTCCAAAAGCCGGTATCCATCGACGTGATGCACGGTAAGATGGGGCAAATAATAGCTGTGCAGCAAATCATAAGTCGGAGAGGTGACGGAATCCGTCACTCCCAACTGACGACAAATCGCTTGCACCAAAGTTGTCTTTCCCGATCCCAATGGGCCCTCTAAAAGAATGACGCCCCCATTCGTCACCGCGAACGCCAAGGCGGATCCAAGTTTCTCTGTAGCCCGCAGATCGCCTAAGATGACTTCAAGGTGAGAAGTGGTCAAATGCCAACCCCTCCTCTGGCAAAGACATGGGGCGTCCCTGATTCAGCCAGCAGATGCGTCCATCCGCCCGGACTACCCCGATTTCCGTCATCGAGACCCCGCACTCGGCCCCGATCATTAACACCCGCGCCAGATTAGCAGGCGGCGCCAGCATTAATAATTCATAATCTTCTCCTCCGAAAAGGGCCCACCATTCGGGAGGCGCGCCCAACCGCCCCGCAATAGCCCTGGTACCTTTCGATATGGGGAGCTTTTCAATCCATACATCCGCCCCCAGTGATTCGTCTTCCACAAGCGCGGCGATCTCCACCGCCAAGTCATCACTCACGTCGGTCATGGCGTGCACCCATCCGGCCAGAGCCGCGCCCAACGCCACCCGCCCCTGAGGCGTGAGGTGAGCCCTCAAGGCCTCGTTCTCATCAGAGTCTTTCCCCGGCCAGCGCGCGCCTTGGCGCAACAACTCCAGTCCAGCCCGACTCGATCCGAGGTTCCCGGAAACGAGTATGTGGTCGCCGGGTTGGGCCCCCCGCCGCCACGCTATCCCCTGCGGCGATGGCGTCCCCAAAATGGCGACATCCAACACAATTCGATCTGGACTGGCCACGGTGTCGCCACCCACGACGACGACGCCATAAGGGCGGAACGCATCGGTAAGTCCCTGATAGAGAGACTCGACAAACTGGGGAGTCGTGGATGGCGGAACAGCAAGACTGGTTAACGCCGCTCGCGGACACCCGGCCATCGCGGCAATATCACTAAGATTGACCTGCGCGGCCTTTACTCCGACCTGCCAAGGAGTGGACCAATCGCGGCGAAAGTGAACGCCTTCGACCAACATATCTTGGGAAACGAGCCATCCCTGCGGATTGGCGGGAAGGAGCGCGGCATCATCGCCGATGCCGAAAAACCCCTCCGCAAGAGGTGGCTGCATCCCTTTCACCATCGAAATAATGCTTCGCTCACTAAGATGCTTCACCTGGGTGAATCGTCCTTCCGTTTACCCTCACGCAAAAAATGGAATACTTGGGTCAACCATGGAACAGCGAGGTGTCTATGTCAAGCCGCGACCCTGACGAACTTCATCTCACCTTATACCGCCACGGGCTGTCTTTGGCGGTGCTATTCGACCTGTTAGTAGAAAAAGGCATCGTTACCACCGATGAGATTCGCCGTCACGCCCAAACTCTAAATCACCGCATTCTCATCGAGGACGACGAGTCTGACATCCCACCCGGTTAGACTCTGCTACAATAGTCCCCGGAAAGGGGGCCCGTAGGGTGCGAATCATTGACAACCAGGTGACCCTTCGCGGCCACACGCTTCATTGGTATGAGGCAGGAGAGGGGGCGCCCGTCGTTCTGCTGCACGGAGGCGGCGGCACCGGGCGGGCATTTTTGTCGCAGTTATCGTCCTTAAGTGACCATCACATCCGGGTTCTCGCTCCCGACATGCCCGGGTTTGGGAAATCGGATTGGTTTACAGGGGTCGCAGATATCCCTGACATTGGCCCGGTATTGTTTGAATGGCTGGATGCTCTTAATATCCCGTGTTCTGTCATCGGGGGAAATTCCATGGGAGGCCGCGTCACCCTATCGATGGCCTCGCGTGATCCCAAACGGGTATCCGGCGTCATTATTTTGGACTCGGTGGGGCTTGAGCTTCCCGAGGTTCCCATTATCAATCCGTTAACGCTGCGCCAATCGGAATATACGGCGGGGCTCGTTTACAACACGGAGCGCTATAAAGCGCTGACGCCCTACCGCACTTTAGAAGACGCCCGCGAACTTAACCGAGGCCGGGCCTCCTTCGCGCAATATCTGGATGGTGGGCGAATCGCGTCCGACCCTGCCTTGGACTTAAGTCGGCTAACCATGCCCTGCTTGCTCATCTGGGGACGGGAGGATCGCATCGTGCCCCTGGCCTATGGACAAGCTTTGGACCAGGCACTCAGCGATAGTGAATTGATGGTTATCGACCAGTGCGCACACTTGCCGCACATCGAGGAACCTGAAATCACCAACCGCGCGATTGTCGATTTTCTGGAACGGCACGCCCTTATGTAGCAATCTACCCGGCGGGAAAAAGCTTACTCCGCGACCGCGATGAGCTCTCTTAATCGACTAACGTCGAGATTCCCGCCGGTAATCACCACCCCGACCCGGCGACCCCGCATTTCCCCGCCATGATAGAGGAGATAGGCTAAGCCGACGGCCCCCGACCCTTCCACCACCCAGTGATGCGTCTCGAGAGCCCAGCGCATGGCTGCCTTCATTTGCTCCTCCGTCACCAATTCAAACCGGTCCACCACCTGCCGCGCCAGCGTGAAGTTTTCCTCGCCAATACCGCCTAACAACCCTTCTCCCCAGGTGGGCTGATATTCAACATCCACCATCTTGCCCGCACTCCAAGCGGCGTGCCAGGCGGGAGACGCCTCACTTTGCACCCCCACCACCTCAACAGCGGGATTAATGGCTTTAGCGGCCACCCCGATTCCACAAATGAGCCCGCCGCCCCCGGCTGGCACCACAATCGCATCCAGGTCTGGTTGATCCAGCAACATTTCAAGCCCGACCGTTCCTTGTCCGGCTACCACGGCGGCATCCTCAAAGGCATGGACATACACCCGCTTGGTTGCGAGCGCCATTTCTTGGGCCACCGTTTCCGCCTCATCATAATATCCGCCCTGCGCAATTACCTCCGCCCCATACTGGGCGATGCCCTCCAGCTTAGTTTTTGGCGTTCCCCGGGGAGCCACAACCACCACCGACACCCCTAATAGGCGGCCAGCCCAGGCCACTGCCAACCCGTGATTGCCAGCAGAGGCGGTTATGACCCCCCGCTCACGCTCTTCAAGAGAGAGCTGCGCCATTTTGTAGTAGGCGCCCCGCAGCTTAAATGACCCAGTCGTTTGCCAGTTTTCCCCTTTAACCCATACCGAAGCCCCGCTGTAACGGCTGAGAGGCTCGGAATACATCAAAGGAGTCCGTACAACGACCCCTGACAACATCCGCTGCGCCAACAAAATATCGGATAACTGCACCTTCACGCTATCAAATCCTTCTCGTCATGATCACGGGCTCTCCATCATAGCCCAAGGGCCCCGCGGCTCGCCCGTAGACACCCCTGCGGTCACCAGCACACCCCGTAATTTCCTTAAGTCTTGGCGATAAGTTTCCAACAAATCGCGCCGGTAAATTAAATAGGCGGGGTGATACACGGCAAAAACCTCGAGACTAAATTCATTCACGTATAGAGGAATAGCACGACGCGCCGGGTCCCACGTCTCACGCGTCACCGCCTCAAACGCGATACGCCCCAAGGTGACAATAAAGCGAGGCTGAACCCGCGCGATATCGCGCACCAGCCAATGCCGACACGCCTGTATCTCCTCTGGGCGAGGAGCCCGGTTGCGCTTTCCATCCACAGTGGGTCGGCAGCGCACGGCATTAGCCAGCCAGATCTGCTCGCGATCTAACCCCAAAAAGGCTAACATATCATTAAAACGCTGCCCGGCAGCGCCTTGAAATCCTAGGCCGGTTTTGTCCTCTTCGCGTCCTGGCGCTTCCGCCAGGAACATCACCCGCGCCGTTTCCGATCCCCGCCCCACCACCACCTGGGTGCGTGTGCGCCAGAGCCCGCAACGTTGGCAATGAGCCTCATCATCTGCTATTGTGCTTGGCGGCAATTCGGACACAATCCTTCCCAAACCAGTTCCTGGTCGTCAATCACCCAGGACGCGACAGACGGCATAACCAGCCGCGTGGCGGGATCACGAGCCACATCCGCCAAGTTTCCACAGTGCCGGCAGCGAACATGGTCGTGGGGTTCAACCCGCAGATCAAAATAGCGGCGGCCATGCAGATCCAGCATGACAATCAGACCAACCTGCCGCAATTTGTCCAGCACGTTGTATACCGTGGCGAGACTCATGCTGGAAAAACGACTCTGCGCATAACCATAGACGGCGTCAGCATCTGGATGCGACAAGCGCGTCAAGGCCTCTAACACCATCGTGCGCTGCGGAGTGGCGCGGAGTCCATGTCCCCGCAATAACTCCTCGAAATTTTGGTTAGCTATCACTATGTTTTAACCAGATCCCGCATTAAAGAGACCACCGTTTCCCGGGACAATGGCGCTGTGTACCGATAATTGTCATGGCGGAGAGAAAGCTGCACCGAAACCGCCTCCGCCAATGCGTCCCGCGTTTCCGGGGTGAAGCGGAACGTCAAGTAATGCACGCTGCTGGTCTTTTCATCGGTGGAACGGCCCAACTCCGCCTCGGCGAGAAGCTCATGCCCGCCAAAGGTTAGCCACACCGTCTCCTCCAGCCCACTTAGTTCCCGCAGCACCGTGGGCATGTCGTCCTCCTGCACCAGCTCAATTAACAGGGTCGCGCCAATTGCTAATCCGGCCGGCAACAAGTCATTGTACACGTCAATTTCCCGCTGCACTAGGGCCGGGTCAACAATGTGCTCAATGCGGCACATTTCTTGAATTTGAAACCACATGGTATCTCGATTCTCAAACACCAACGCCACTCGTGGTCCGAGTCTCACCCGGCGAATCTTCTTTAAGGCGATGATGCGCTGGCGCGCCTCCCGCCGTTCCCTGTCATATTCGGTAATACTTTCGATATCGCCAAGCGTTAATGGCTTCATAACGTATTTCCCTCCCAGAGACCATAGGAGCGGGCTAATATTTCCACAGGGTGGGCCGGCTCCTCGTCAGTCACGGTTTTAATTTGCAGCCCCGCCAAGGCGCAATCGGAACACGCGCGGGTGTCATGCCGCTCTTGAAACCGCTCGGTCAGCTTGGCTGACACCTTGATGGCCTCATCATAGTACTTGGCTTTCAACCCCCAGGTGCCGTCAATGCCGGCGCAGCGTTCCACCACTTCCACGTCGCAACCGTCTATCGCTTCCAAGAGTTGCTTGGCGGCACGCTGCAAGCCTTGTGCCTTGGTGTGGCATGAAAGGTGATAGGTGACCTGTCCGGGACTAGACTGAAAGTCCTTTTTCAGTTTCCCCTTTTTCATCGCGTCGGCTAAGTACTGCGTAAGATCCTTGGTATGAGATGCCACCAAGCGGGCATCCTCGGATTCCACCAATGTGGGATAATCCTGCTTCAACAGCAAGGCGCAAGTGGGCTGAAGAGCCAAAATCGTCTTGTTGGCGCGGGCGTAGGGCGCCAATAACGCGACGTTGGTGCGCGCTCGCTCAATGGCCCCTTCCATGTCACCCCCATCAAGAGCGGGCATACCGCAGCAAACCTGACCGGAGGGTACAGCCGCCTGAATATCGTTATGGCGTAGAACCGCCAGTGTCGCCTCCCCAATTCCCGGCTCATGATATTCTACCGTACATGTGGAAAAAATCACCACGTCCGTTGAGTCCAAGGCCGAAACAGGCCGAGCGGGATGGCGACGCACCCAGTCGGAAAACCGGGTAGGCGCGAAGCGCGGCAAATGGCGGCGGTGGTCGATGCCATAAATGCGCTCCATCAACTTCCTCAATCCCCGATTTCGGACCGACCAATTGGCCAACCCCGGGGCGATTTGACCCATTTGCCCAATCTTTTCTGGGTTGCCTAAAAATCGGTCAGAACGTCCAATCCCATGTTTCTTGGCCCGTACCGCCTTAGACCGCAGCATAAGCCGGGGAAAGTCCAACTGGTAATGATGGGGCGGGGTGTAGGGACACTTCACATAACAGAGCTTGCATTGATAGCAAAGGTCCGCCACATGCTCCATTTCCGAATGGGTCACCTGAGACGCGTCATTCTCATGCCCTTCAACAATCTCAAATAAGGCGGGAAACGACGGACAAAGGTTGTAGCATAGCCGGCAGCTGTTGCAAATATCGAACGCCAGGTGAAAATCATCGGTTAAGGATTCCTCGTCCCAATATTCTTGATGATGGGGATTGTATTCCACCGCACCCTCCTTCAAGGGAAAAAAGGGGGCTTGCGCCCCCTGCCGCTAGTCCTCCAAATTGGCAAGACCCTTAGTAAACCGCCCGGCATGGCTCTTTTCCGCGCGCGCCAAGGTTTCAAACCATTCCGCGATCTCATCAAAGCCTTCGTCGCGCGCCGTCCTGGCAAACCCGGGGTACATCTGCGTGTATTCGTATGTTTCGCCCTCGATGGCGCTCTTGAGATTTTCCTCGGTGGTGCCAACCGGAACTCCAGTGACCGGATCGCCCACTTCCTCCAAGAATTCAAAATGGCCAAACGCGTGTCCGGTTTCGCCTTCCGCAACATCCCGGAAGAGCCCGGCCACCTCGGGACGCCCCTCGATGTCCGCCTTTTGCGCAAAGTATAAATAACGCCGGTTCGCTTGCGATTCCCCGGCAAACCCCTCTTTAAGGTTTTCCACCGTACGACTGCCTACAAGCTTTGGCACATTCTCCACTCCCTCCTAGAATTGGATGATTCGTTGCTAATAATGATTCTAAATAAGGATAGCTATGTGCGCAAGACATGTCCTAAAATTTTTTGATATTTAGGGTTGATTAAGGGCTGAAGCAAACCTTGGGCACAAATCCGAATGGGTGTTCCGTCTCGTCAACAACCCCGCCCTGAAGAACGGGGCCTCCGCGCTGGATCCCTGGTGAAGATCTCCGAAGCAAGCATAACATCTTGACTTTGTGACACAAAGTATATTTTACTTTGTCACAAACACAACGGATGGAGGAAATCGTATTATGGACGGTACAAACGATGGTGACAAGCCCACAACCCCTAGCGGCGGCGATGATTTCGATGCCCAGGCAGCGGCGCGGATGCTGGCTCAGACCAAGCGCGACGCCAACCGCCAATTCACTCTAGGCCCACCCTGGTATACGGTGTCCATGGGCGCCGTAATTCTCATTGGTTATGGCGCGCTCTGGCTTTCGGTACGAGGACAGCACCCCTACACCGGACCCAGCCTGCTTACCATCGGGCTGGTATATGCCAGAT
>JAJYTS010000031.1 GCA_021792935.1 Bacillota bacterium
GCGGCCGTCGGTAGGTCCCGCCATAGGGGCGCTAATAATGGGGAAGCGCAATTCCCACTGATCGGTTAACACGGTGTGCAACATCAAGTTTTCACCTCACTAAAATTATCTCGGGATTAAGACTCCCGGCGAAGGGTCTCCTCAATCATCTCACGCAAGCGTAGTTTCTGGATTTTTCCTCCGGGACCGAGAGGCATCGCCTCCAGCACCTCTACCCGTTCCGGCCACTTATATTTGGCAATGGCACGCTCTTCTAAGTAGTTCTGAAAGTCCCCTACCGTGGGGATTTCCCCGGCTCGGGGCACCACAAAGGCACAGACCCGCTCCCCTAAGACTGGATCCGGCATGCCCACCAGCGCCACATCCCGGACTTTAGGATGAGGCGCGAGATAATCCTCGATTTCTTTCGGGAAAATATTTTGGCCGCCTCGCAGAATCATATCCTTCTTGCGGCCAACCACCCGCAAGTATCCCTCCTGGTCATATACCCCGAGGTCGCCCGTATGCTGATAGCCAAACCACGGATCCTCCGGATCAGCCTCATGATAGGTGGCGCGGCTCTCTTCCATAGCATCCCAGTATCCATGATGAATGTTCCAAATAAGTATTTCTCCTACCTCGCCCGCTGGCAAACGCCGGCCTTGTCCGTCCACGACCGGGACGTCAAACCCCTCAAACGGAACACCGGCGGCGTCGAGAAGATGATCTTCACTAATGCCTGCCAGAACGGGGCTCATGCAGCCTCCCACCTCCGACGTCCCATAAACGTTGAAAGACTGTACGCCATGGTCCAATAGCTTGCCAATCACCTCGCGCGACATCGGCGCTCCCGAATAGCTGACCAAACGCAGACTGCGTATGGCTTCCCCATTAAATGACTCATGGGTGACCACCCGGGTAATGAGCGCGGGATTCCAGACCCAGATCGTCACTCCTTCCTCTTGCGTCAGTTCCACCACAATCTTTTCGTCAAACTCGGTAAGGTAAAATGACCGGCCACCCGTATAAAGAGGGGTATGGACCCCCCAAAGCCGCCCTGAACCTCCGCTTAGAGGGCCTATCAGCAATCGCGTGTCATAAAGATTGTGGCCAGCCCGCTCGGCAATAGCCACGCTATGCACGTGAAACCAATCCACGGTGGTGCGGCGGGATAGTTTTGGCACCCCGGTGGTGCCTGCCGTGGGCAAAAGCTCGTGCACCGCCAAAGGATCGGTGTGCAAATAGGACAGAAGCCCTTCGTCATACTCCTCAAAAATCGTCGGCTCAAGATCTTCGGCGAGACTTTCCACCCCTGGCGGCAGCGCCTCCCCATCCTGGGCCAGAACCAGAATTCTTAACGCGGGGAGAAAGTCCCGAGCTTCTAAATACCACTCCAGCAATTCACGCCCGTGCCATTGGGAAACAATAACCACGATGCTGGGTTTAAGCTTGCGCAAGGCTGCCAACGTCTCGCTCTTGCCCAAATCCACATTAAGCCCGGCGTGAATCATGGATAACTTCGAGGTGGCAAAGTCGAGATATGCCGACTCAATGCAATTCGGCAAATGAGAAACCAACACCGAGCCTCGCGGCACTCCTGCCTTGAGCCAGTGAAAAATCAAGGCATTAACTTCGCGGTAGGCTTGGGACCAAGATCGGCGCCGGCGTTTTGCGGGTTCAATGCCATAGAAACTATCCACAAAAGCTTCCCGCTGCCCGTATAAGCGCGCATTACGCCGCAGCAAATCCCACTGCACCCAGTTAAAATGACGGCCACCCAACTGCTTGGACCGTAAAACCTGATCAAAGCGAAATAATGTGTCCGCGGAACTCAATTCAATCCCCCCTCATGTTGCCCAACCTCTATTGAGGAGCCAGATTTCTCCATTCGGGGCTAAATGTCCTGCTGGTTTCCTGACTAAATAGGCGAAGAGAATGGGGCGCGACCCCTTGAGGCGCGCGGCTCCGAATCCTTTTCACTTCGGCTCATAACAAAGGAAGTCGCGCTTGTGACAGATAAGCCAGCCTTACGATTATCCTTTATCGTGGAATTGTGGAGGTTGGGTGGACCTGATGATTTAGTGCGGTGTTCAGTCCCGACCACGCTGGACTGCCCACAAGGCTCTTGCCTCAACCAAAACGGGGCTTGAAAAGCGGACGCTTATGGCAGCAGGCCAATAAATTGTTACCGCCCGAACTGTTTGTACGGGTGCACTCAACAGGCAACTAGTGGCGCTTTTTTGAAAGTTTTCTTGGCTTTATGGAAGGGCAACCGATTTCAAGCGGAGCGGCTTATTGACAGTGGCCTATCCTCTGAACCCCGACACGCGTATTCCACACCAACTCCCCAGAAAAACTCACCTTTCCTCCGCCCTGATCGGCAACTGACCCAGTCCTGACTTCACGGCACAGTCCCCTTCCGTCGTACGGAATGGATAGGAAGCTACCCTGCGTAAACTGGCGCGCACGGCGGAATCAATTTATGTCGAGCCCCCAGCAGCAGCCAGACCGCCATTCGCCTGCGAAATCTGTCTTTGCCCTGCACCCAGGTGGTCCGGCCGAGATCATCTGCCGGACCACCCAAGCGACAAACCACTAACGAGGGTATCCATATCCTGCTCCACGCCAGGCCCCACCACGACCACTGGAACGCCCCGCCGCAGCCTCGGGTTCTCCCTGAAGGCGTTGCGAGGTTCTTGCGCAAGCATCCTAGGCGACGCGTTTTGCGGCGGCCTTGCCCAAATTACTACTGCCAACTAAATGTATAGTTGTCATCTTCCACGGAATTGGCCGGCCTCAGCACCGTGAGCGGACGGAAGGCGTCCATCATCACCGCTAATTCATCTGTGGATGACTTTCCCAGACTGGCCTCGATGGCTCCGGGCTGGGGACCATGGGGGATGCCGGCGGGATGCAAGGTGAGGGAACCCGACTCGATACCCCTGCGGCTCATGAAGTTCCCCCGCACGTAATAAAGAACCTCATCGGTATCAATGTTGCTGTGGAAGTACGAAACCGGAACCGCCCGCGGATGATAGTCAAACAGCCGCGGAACGAAAGAGCAAATGGCGATATTGGGGCCCTGAAAGGTTTGGTGAATGGTTGGCGGCAAATGTATGGCCCCCGTCATGGGTTGAAAATCGCTGATATTAAAAGTGTACGGATAGAGGTATCCGTCCCAGCCAACCACATCAAATGGGTGGTGCGCGTACACATAAGTCGAGACCCGGTCCCTCTTTTTTACCTGAACGACAAACTCGCCGGATTCATCGACCGGATCTGCCCCTTCGGGCACATGAAAATCCCGCTCAGAAAAGGGCGCTTGTTCGCTGATTTGCCCGGCGGAATTGAGATAGCGACTGGGAAGTTCAATAGGGCCATAGGCTTCAAAGACAATAAAGCGCATCCGCTCCTGAATCTCCATGCGATACAGCATTCCTGAGGGAATAACAACATAGTCCCCGGGGGCGACCGCGAGATCCCCAAAAGGAGAATGCAAAACACCACTGCCGTCCTGGACAAACAATAGTTCATCACCATCGGAATTTCGATAAAATGCTGTCATACTTTTCGCGGTCTCGCCCACTCCCACCAGCACATCGTCGTTTTTAAGGAGATAGCGCCGCGAAGAAACCAGATCGCCTTCCGTCGCGATGCGCCCGGTAAAGAAATGCCGGTGGTGAAGCGCCCCCGCCGGCTCCGCCGCGTACTCGAGGGGGGTCATCCCTGTAATTTCCCGCATCACCGTTGGCGGGTGAAGATGATACAAGATTGAGGCAATGCCGGAAAAGCCGCAGGTGCCAAACACCTCCTCACAATATAGCTCATTGCCGGGAGACCGGAATTGCGTGTGTTTCTTGGGGGGCAATTGCCCCCGCGCCACGTAATAGGACATTGGTTGTTTCCTCCTCACAGTTTAATAGCCTCTACCCGCCTAATGTTGTGGTGAGGGGTGGGCGGGAATAATACGGCCGCTATTGCTGCCAAATCCGATGCGAGCCCCTTCCCTCTCGCACCAACCGGTAATCGTCAGCTCGTCACCATCTTGCAGCCAGACCCGCTGGTTGCCGTCACCGAGGTCAATCGGCTCATCGCCTCCCCAGGTCAATTCCAACAGGCATCCGCGCTCCGACTTCTCGGGTCCGCTAACCGTACCCGACGCTAAAAGGTCCCCCGGCCGCAGGTTGCAGCCATTGCTGGTGTGATGGGCAATTTGTTGAGCCATGCTCCAGTAGAGATAGGAGAAATTCGTGTAACAAAGGCGATGGGGTTGGCCATTGGGTGGCGTCAGCCACGCCTCCAACTGAATATCGAAAGCGCCGTCTTGCTCCGATTGCAAGTAGGGCAAGGGCGCGGGGTCTTGCTTGGGGCCGGCCACTCTATACGGTTGCAGTGCTTCCAACGGTACTACCCATGGCGAAATGGTGGTGGCGAAATTCTTCCCGAGAAAGGGCCCCAGCGGTTGATATTCCCAGGATTGAATGTCGCGGGCAGACCAATCGTTAAGTAGCACCAAGCCAAAGATGTGATCCTCGGCCGCCTTGATCGAGATGGAATCTCCCAACGAGTTGCCCGGTCCAATCAGATACCCGACTTCCAATTCAAAGTCCAGGCGGGCGCTCGGTGAAAATTCCGGCGGCCCGTTTGGATCGCGCGGCCGGGTTTGGCCCCAGGGACGGCGAATCCCAGCCCCGCTAACAACAATGGAACTCGCCCGTCCATGATATGCGACCGGCAAGCGCAACCAGTTGTTCAGAAGCCGCTGATCCTTGCCCCGCAATACTTCTCCCACGTTAGAAGCATGGTGTTTTGACGCGTAAAAGTCGGTATAGTCCCCAATCTCCACCGGCAGCCGCAACAGAACGGATTGCCGCGGATAGATGAAGCTAAGGCCCCCCGGAGGACGCCGCGCCCCGGACAACAACGCCAGAAGAGCTCGCCTCACTTCATGCCAGGCAGTTTTTCCACAGGCGATAAAGGCATTGAGCGACGGTTGGTTAAAGACTGACTTGGGTCCCAGAGCCGCTTGCTTGAATAGCCCAGCCGACTCCAGCACGCCCATGTCCAAGAGAAAGTTGCCAAGCCTCACTCCCACCCGCGCCGAGGGCTCTTGGGGAGGCGAAAAAACACAATAGGGCAGATTCCGCGGTGAGAATTCAGAGCTTTCGGCATCTCTCACGATTTTGAGTAGATCCATCATACTCCTCCCTATAATATGGCCCACTGGCTTAGGTCGGCCAACGGTTCGTCGAGACTGCAACTCCCGAAGGAACGCACAAACTCAGTGCGCGCCGCTTTTATTTGAGTAGCGTCGAGAATGACACCCTCGCGCCGTAGCGCGTCGGCCCTAAACTGGAAATGCTCGGGATTGACGTCGTCAAGAATGGCAATGAGGCTGTCCAGATCGACAGGGTAAATATAGGCAGACAAAGCCGCCGTCATGACATTGACGAAACCATGCATGAAGCACCCGACTGTCGAATCGTGGGTCGGAAACGGATGGTGTAGTCCGGCGGTAAATTTCACCGCGACCGCCCGCCTCCCCGCTTCCATCAGCGCACGCGCAAGCTGTCGCGACGTGGGAAAAACTGTAGGAATAGTTCCGCCACAGCGCAATTTGAGCCCCGTCACGTGAGGTCCACGACCCCGATAGTCGGCCAACTGCTCCAACAAACGCCGATTGCCGTCGACCCAGGCTCCAGATGTCGGCAGCGTGTTAACCTCAAAAAAAGCGTCCACTTCGTTAAGGTTAAGGATCTCCATCAGCTCGACGACAGACCTCGTATTAACGGCTAATGGCGGCACCGCGATCTCGACGGTGTCAACGACAAGAAAATCACGGGCCCAGGCCGGGTCAAAAATAAAGTCCAGATCACGTTTGACGTGGTCCACCCATTCGGTGCCGCTGGCATCCGCCGTTTTGGAAGCCACCACACAGCACCGAATCGGGGTTGCCGGTGGAGATTTCATGATGGACGCATAAAGCGTGGCAAAGTGCTGAACCCCAATGACAAACCGTTGGGAAATCCATTGATGGTCCGTCGCGCTGAACGCCCGGTAGGTGTGGAGCGCCTCGGTCAAGGACAGACTAGCCGGAGGAAACATTCCGGCATAGTCGATAACGCCCTCAAGCAATTCACGAGTACTCTCGTGCACTAGTATCTGGCTCCCCCTCTATTAGCGGAAGGCGGGCATCACATGGCGGCTAAATAGATCCATGGAACGCAACACCTTTTGATGATCCAGTCCTCCAAAATTCATCAAAGCGATAAAATGGTTCACACCAACCGCCTCATAAGCACGGATTTGACGGATCACATCGTCCGGACTTCCGAATATGGCCTGTTCTCGGCGGTACAAGTCTTCGTAACGAATATCTTTGCCATACTGCCGCGTCCGCAAGTACAAATTCAGGGACTCCTTGGCCATAGCCTCCGCTTCTTCCCGAGAGTCGGCAACATGCACATGAAAGGCAACTGGCAAATCCAGAGCGTCTGGATCCCCAAATCCGGCCGCGCGATATTCGGTCTTATAGGTGTCAATGACCGAAGCCATCTCTTCCCGGCTATTGCTGTTTACGTAGGCAATTCCCATAATCCGGTGCCCCAAACGAGCAACATAAGGCACACTCTCCTTGCGCAATGCCGCCACCCAAAATTCAGGCATGGGCTGTTGCGGGGGCCTAATATTTATTTGCAGCTCAGGAATGTGATAGTACGGACCATCGTGGCTAAATGGCTTCCCCGTCCAGGCTTTCTTAAACACCTCAAAGGCGTCGTTGAATCGCAGCGCCTTATCCTCAAAAGGAATCTGAAAGCCTGCGAATTCATGCTTGAGGTATCCGCTCCCCAGACCCAGATTGAGGCGGCCTTTAGACAGCACATCCACCGTGGCGAAATTTTCCGCGACGATGACGGGGTTGTGCAACGGGAGCACCGCAACCGAGACGCCCAATCGAATTTTATGCGTCATCTTGGCGGCTGCTCCCTGCAAAATATACGGTGAGGGGATTACGCCGTATTCGTTAAAGTGATGTTCGGCCCACCATGTGCCCTCAAAGCCGAGATTTTCCGCGACGACTGTTTGTTCCAGGATCTCGTCGTAAAACTGGCCAACGGTGCGGCCGATAATCTCTTCGTAGTTGTCAAACACGGTAAAAAGACTAAACTTCACAATCCTCACACTCCTTCAGAGAATGAAAGTGGCCGCGGTAAAAGATTAGCGGCTCCAAATCGCTAATGGCTGTGGCCGACCACCCCTGCATGACTCGGCCAATAATAATGTCGTGGTCGCCTCCGGCAATGGTGCTCTCGATACTGGCGACCAATGTCACCAGGGCGTTGGACAGAATGGGGATGCCATGCTCCTCATACTGCCAGTCCACTAAATCAAAGCGGTTCGCGATTCCCCGACGGGCGAACACTTCTGCCAGACTAGCCTGAGTGGCCGTTAAGATGTGCACCGCCATAAGGGCATCGGTGTGAAACAGCGGGTGGCCGCCAAGAGTATCAGCAATGGCGAACGAGATTAACGGCGGGTCCAGAGACAAACTGGTGAACGAGTTAACGGTAATCCCATAGGGACCATGGGGTGACGCGAGCGTCACGGCACAAACGCCGGTGATGTGCGACCGCATCAATTCCCTCAGTTGTCTGCCGTCCACGTGGCAACCCTCCCCAGTAATAACAGAAAACGCGACTCACCTTGGCGCTTAGCGCCAAGACCAGCCGCGTCTTGTTCACTCATTGAAAGTCCGAACCCGTGTGGAAACGGACCCCCCGCGAACAACCAGCTACACTATTTTTAAATTTCCGTCTAAAACGATATTATATTTTTTATCTGAAATCTGTCAATAATACCGAAAAAATTTGTGTAGTGCCATTGGCGCTAGCAGGTGCCGATTACGCCGAGCAAATCTTCTGTAAGGCTTTTTTCACGCCCGCAATGAGCACCAAACTGAAATCACCCATTCACGACAAAAACGTTGGCTAGCCCCGGAGGCGGACACCGCTTGGCGCCGCCCCTTTCAGGCGCTAGCCAACCCTTTGGGCCAAACCACTTTATCGTGCCCACCATGATTCCGTATAACCCGAGGTTCCACACTACCGTCGCGAAGTGACAAGGTTGGGACTACGCGATACAGGAGGGTACGGAAGACCGCGCACCCCTTTTGCCTAAGCCAGCCAGGACAGGCATTAAGGTGTGTTGCCGTAATACCCCGGGACCCACTTCCACTGGCCATTAACAATCTTCAAAAGAACTTCGGATTTGGGGTCCAATCCGTTGTGGTTCTTGGGCGTGAGGTTCATCACTCCCGTAACCCCGTTATAGGTGAGGTGCTCCAATGCGTTGCGTACCGATGTCGGCGTGGGGTTGGCCCCCGCCTTGGCGATGGCATCTTTGAGCAGATAGACGTCATCGTAGCCAAATCCGCCAAACATATTGGCCGGTCCAGCCTTTGCCGCGTATTGCTTGTTAAACGTCTTGACGTACTTTTCCAATACCTTTTTCTGAGGATCGGACGCCGGTAGTTGAGACGCAATGGGCAATTTGGTGCTGGCCACAAAAACGCCATTAACCGCTGTCTTGCCGAGAGAAATAAACGCGTCGCTACTAACGCCATCGGAAAAGAAAATGGGCCACTTAAGCCCGAGGGAACGATAGTCGCTGGCGACCGTGTCGGCGGAAGGCGGAATATCCCACACCACAACCGCCTGCGGTGCCGGATTAGCTCCCTTCAACGCGGCCAGTTGAGAGGTGACGTTGGTCGCCGTGGGGTCGATAGCGGTGCTGGCCACCAATGTAAACCCTTGCGGCGGTGCGATGCGCTTGAAGTCCGCGAGTGCGCCGGTGCCATAAGACGCATCCATATACACAAACGCGACCCGAGTCAGTTTGTGCGCTTTCAAATAGTTTAAGATCACCTGCATGGGCGAAGTGTCGGGCGCGGGCACTTTAAAGACCCACTGCCGTTGAGACACCGGATTAATAACCTCGGCGTCGGACGCGTTAGCGACAAACGGTATTTGAGCCCGCTCAATCTCGGGGATGGCCGCCATCGCTTCACCTGTGTTAGTCGAGCCCAAGAGGCCCAGCGGATGGTCATTTTGAATAAGTTGCCGGTAGTTTTCCACCGCTTGCGTTACCGAAGTCTGGCTATCCAAGACCACGAGTTTCAAGGGATGCCCATTGATGCCGCCCGCCTGATTAATTTGCTGCACGGCAAGCTTGGCGCTATCCATTCCTGGCACGCCCAAAGCACTGTACGGGCCCGTTTCATCAATAGACATTCCAATAACGTAAGGAGTGGTAGAGGTCGCGGCGCCACAGCCAGCGAGCGACGTACTTGCCAATAGCGCTAGCGCGGAACCCCCGACGAGAGCCAATGACGAAAACTTTCCGCGATTTCTCAACAAGTTCACCTCTCTTTAAGAGTTCCCGCGCGATTCGACCCATCCAAATATATTGGTTATGCGAGCTACCCACCGCAGCGCCTAAAACGAAACGCGCGTGTTGGGCAAGGTGCGTCGGTCAAATTTCGCAGGTGATATCCTATACTATATTTCAAACATTATGGGTAATAAAGAGTTTTCGACAAATTAGACGGTCAATTTTCGGGTGAATACACCAAAAATCTACAAAAATCAACAATTTTTCGGCAAACTTTCCCTAGATTTACCGATCTTTTTCGACAACATATCGGACGACTTAGGTACTTTACATGAGGTATTAGCGCGAAGGTTCTTATTGTGTCGAGAAAACTTCACTGACCGCTTTTTACGTACGGGAGCGTTTCCAATAGACGTCAACCCAGGCATGGAGTTTCGAATAGATTAACTTTCATGCAAGCGTTGTCAATGACACGGTTGCATTTGTCCGTCTATCTAATGGAAAATACTTAGCAGAGTCGAAACCGGCGTTGTTGACGGTTTCGTCCGCGATGATATGGGGGAATAATAATGAGCGCGTGGACCCTAGCCGCTATTAACAGTGTGGGTCGACACCCCGGAAAAACGTAAAGCGCAGTCTATCTCGGTCTCGCCTTCAACCCAAAAAAAATTTTTTTTTAATAAACCCAGGAAAGGATGACGTATGTGGCCGCTAACGAACCTTGTTGGGCCGATAACCCGCACTGCGTCTGTGCAACCGGATTCGCGGACCTGCCCAAGGGCACGACCGCGTATGAACTATATCGAGTGATTTCTTTCGTGATGATCATCGATCCGGCCAGCGATACCATCGTTGATGCCGAATTCTCTTTCGGATTGCAACTCACGCGAGACTTTACCCGGGTTTTGGTCATCGGTCAAAAAACGTCCACCCTTGAACGAAACATTGGCGAACTAGTACACAATCGCTTTCTCTCGCCGATTTCGGGCGCCATTGTCCATGCCGTTCATAATGCGTGCGATCGGTATCACGAGTGGCAGAGAGCAAGTCAATAAGGGATGACGCCGGATATTACCAGCATGGACCCGCGCCATTCTCGCTATATCAGGCTTTCTCTGATGGCGCCCACCGTCATGTCTTTCTGCGGACTATCACGACAATTTCCCGGTGGCGGACTTGTGCCAAAAATGGGACCGCTGGGCACAGGTCACGGCAGACCAAATCGTTAAACGAAAAACCAGGTAAAACCCTGAATGTGACAAGCGCTCCTGAACAGCTGCCTTGCGGACCGGCCACATTAGTCACCCATCTCCAAATCAGGTACGGAAAATTTAAAGTAGCACCAAGCCTATTTTGGCGATGACGTTCTTCGTCCAGACGGACAATCCTTCGGCAACCAATGATGGCTCCATCTCACGCAGTCAAAGTCACCGCCCGTCTGCCGCGGCCACGGCCACCATAACGTGGTATGGTGCATTACCACGACCACGTCACTGCTGTACAACATTCTGCTGCCGCTATTAGTCCAGGCACATGTGCGCAGCTAACTGTTCTTTAAGTCGCCCTCCGCCCAGGCACGAACCGGCGAACCCGTCCCCTCGCCAATAAGAAGAGGAACCCCGCAAAACTTAAAGGATCTCCCCAAAAGACGCGAAAGCCCCGTCAAATTCTCGTAAATGGGAACGTCCTCCGCCAAGAGAGCGTGATGTGCAGGTGAATTGAGGCTCCCTGACGCGTCAATGGAAATCGCGTCTGTTCCCACCGCTCTTACCGAACGCTGTACCAAAAGGCGAGCCACTTCGCCCGAGACGCCCGGCCAAGCCGAGGAGTACCCTTTACCGAGGCTTCCTGGGCCCCAAAGCGCATCAAACCCAAAACAAAAAAGCACGATCTCTCCAGCGCAAATGGACCCGCTCGCGCTCTCAAAACGAGTGATATCCTCTTCCAGCACGGCTTCGCCGGGCCCAACGTGCCGCACGTCGATACACCGGCCCGAACCCACGAAGCTCTCCAATGGCAGTTGGTCAATTGTTTTCCGGCCCCTGAAGAAATGGCTGGGTGCGTCCACGTGTGTGCCCGAGTGTTCCCCCATAATAATTTGGGCGTGCGCCGAATTTCCACCCTCTTCCAAACGGCTCCACATCATGCGAAAGTATTGCGTATGCGTGGCAAACCGTGGTTGATCGTTCTCCATCTTATGCGAAAGATCCCAAATCAACGATACCACCCTCCAATTCGGTCCCACAATTTGCCACCAGGCCGATGCTAACGGCCGTCGTACCTCATTGTCAGCTTGTCATCCGAGACAACCGCCAACCCGGGTATTGCCCCAGTAAGAATTAATAGAGCATATGCTTCCAAGTTCTCAACTTCCCCCGCGCTCCGCACCTCTGGCGCTGCCTGTTCAAGCTTGTCACGCCACTGTACCCATGGCCTTCACTTCAATACCGGCATCACGAAGGCCCTGGCGAAGTTTTTCCGCCAAACCAGCGGCTCCGGGGGTGTCGCCGTGTACGCACAGTGTATCAATAGTGAGATGTAAACGTGTTCCTTCTACCGTTTGCACCGCGCTCTCTTCCACCATTTGAATCGCGCGTTCCACCACACGGCTAGGGTCGGTAATTACGGCGCCGGTAACGCGCCGCGACACCAATGTTCCGTTAGCGTGATACTCCCTATCGGCAAAGGCTTCATGGGCCAAGCGCATGCCATGCTTTTCGGCGGCACGGGCCAGTTCGCCCCCATAGGCGACCACAAGCAAGTTCGGATCGAAGTCTTTGATACCTAACACGATCGCCTCGGCCAACACGGCGTCAGACATAGCCATGTTATTGAGCTGACCGTGCGGTTTAACATGTTGCAAGGGTATCCCCAACCTCCGACAGAACCCTGATAGGGCTCCAATCTGATAGAGAACGTCCGTTCGTGCCTGTTCCGCCGTCACATCAATGTTGCGGCGCCCGAACCCTACAAGGTCCTGAAACCCTGGATGAGCGCCAACCGCCACACCTAATTCCTTTGCCCGCACGACGGTTTCCAGCATCACCCGCGGATCGCCGCCATGAAAACCACAAGCGACATTGGCCGACGAAATGTAGCGCAGCACATTTTCGTCATCACCCATCTTCCAAGCTCCAAAGCTCTCGCCCATATCACAGTTCAAATCAATTTGTTTCACGTGTCATCCCTCCTGAAATATTTTCGCGGCAACCCCGAAAGCCGACATGCGGGCGGCAGGTGCGTTCGTTCAATGACCCCTATTACGACGCCTCCCGACGTTGCCTAGCCGCCCTTTTGGTGCTTCGAATCGATATCGCATGCGACGAAGCACTCCTTGAAAGAAATTGACGTTCCGTCGCAATCAAAAGCACAAAATCCCTTGCTTTGAGATCAGGAACTTAATACAGAACCCTTTCCCGAGCGCAATCAATCTTCTTACCGACTGTCCGCACCCGTTTATAAATATTGTCCCTACCGTCTGCTCTTCATTGTGGCCGACCCACGGGAAAACCGTAAATTATGTCTTCCTGCTTTTTGACGCCGCCACAATTTCGAACAGCATCGCACCCTCCGCGACGGTGACGCCGTCGGCAAACGCCACCGACTTAACGTATCCATCGGTCGGACTCAGCAAGTCAAAAAATTGCTTCATAACCTCCAACAAGGCTAAGGTCTGATCTTTCTTGACGAACTGGCCCACGGTGGCTAACGGTTCCAAACCTGGAGCCGACGACCGATATACGGTGCCCGCGGTGGGAGCGGTGACGGTCGATACCTTTGCCATCGCCCCCGCATCAGCCATCCCCGGACCCAACCCAACCTCTAATTCGGCCATCAGTTGCTGTTCGCGTTCGATAAGGGCGGAGTGGGCAGACTCTGGCGTCACCGCCACAAAGGTCATGGAATCCCCCGGGCGCAACTGAGCCAAGATAGGCCAATCGGCCACAATAACATGCGCGATCACCGGGTACCCGCCAAGGCTGCCGCGGGATTTGGCCAGAACCAGCAATTCGCCGCTGGGCGGCACTTCAATCGTCCCAATGGCCATCCCCCGCGAGACATTATCGCGCGCTTGCGCCACCGGTAGGCCCCGCCCCATACGATTGCCCCGACCACACTCCCTAGTTTCGTCACGCGGCGGTGCGGAACGGTTTATGTGTCGTTTGGATCCTCGACCGCCCACCCCACCCAAATTGTGGTCGGGAAATACCTCAATGGCAAAAAGGTTTCGGAATATTACCAGGCGAAAACCCACCTAGCCTCTTTCGACACCGTAGGATCGTGGGTGGGTGGGGGGAGTTGCAATAAGACTGGGAAGAAGACCGGAAAAACCCCCACAAAATCCACCAAACCCTCCACCCCATCACGGGCCACCGATTATAGTTGGGTATCATTAGGCAATGGATCCTATCAAGCCCAACCCGGCGCCACGTTATCAGGGCTGTCGGTGGTCACAGGACTCAGCGTGGCCACCCTGGCCCAGTATAATTGTATGCCCCTGAATAGTATCCTCCTCATTGGCCGGGTCATTCACACGTCTCCCCAGGCGTGTTCGGGTCCGACCAGCGGGGGTAGCCATGCGGGGACATCGGCCTCCCTGTCCTCGTGTTCTAAGCAAGGGCATTCCTATTCTACGGCCAATATTAACCAAGATATCCCTTGCGTGGCGGTCATTCAAACACGATTAAATGACCTGGATCAGGCGGGCCTCTCCGTGGATGGTCATTTTGGCCCGTTAACGGAGGCCGCCGTCCGGGTATTTCAGGGGAAGTATGGTCTTGCGGTATCCGGGGTCGTAAACGGCCCCACGTGGCGGATGTTGGCGAACCCATCCACTCCCAAGAAGTCCCCGACCCATCCAGTGAAGGGTATCCCCACCAATTATCGCTACCCTGGTGGGCGGCTGTGCGGATACATTATGTATTTGCCTTTTATCCCCCGCATATGGCCCTTAAAAACCCCCGTGCCCAATGTTTATAACCCCCTAAACATCGTTTGGCTCCCCCTGGGTGCCCCCTGGGATGGCGAAATGGGTACGGTAATTCCCGGATATACCCTGATTGCCAGTTATTATGGCAACGGGCATTGGTCCGGGAATTGGGCCGTCATCCATGAGTCCCTGCAAACCCACAGTCCTGTTGTGGCAGCACGGGCTGCCTGGGTAAGCTGGAAGAGTGCCGTCTGTCGTTTTACCGCCACGGGACCCGTGAAAACCCCAAGTTTATGATCCCGACAGGGTGGTTCCATCCACGACAGTGGGTACTAGTTGGTTGTGCATATTGTTGCCGGCGATCATAATGCTGACGGTTTCCCCCTGATAAGGTGCCATGTAGACAAAAACGATGGATCGCGATTGGTAGAAGGACTTTCCGGGACTTGCAAAGGCCCCGATCACGGTCCCCCCTCCAAGGGATTCCCATTCCGGGGGGGTCGGATCGGGAGTGCCCTGTTGTTCGATGGTGGCGACCGTGCTTTTCGATACCGTGATCGCCAGGTAACTGTACCCCCCGGGACTTATCCAGGTGATCATGTTACCCGTAAGCCCCTTGGTTTGCCAGCCGGTCGGCACAGGGAGAGTCACGGTGATCCCGTTGAGTGTGGCCGCTTGAAAGGACCATTGGAAGGGTTGAACGAGGGATTGGTTTCCCATGGCCCTTGGATTCTGTTGGGCCCATAATGGACCCGTGGTAACGGGGGTAAAACTCGCCCACGTGTTGTCTGTCGGCAAAAACGATAAAGGGTATTGGGTGGTGTCGGGAAACGTCAAATTGCTCTGTTGTGCCGGAACCGCCCCTCCTTGTGGGGTCCCCTGGGTGGTCGGTGGGGTTATAGTCGTGGTCGTGACCTGGGGACCCCCACTATTCGCACTCGCGTAATAGCCCCCCGTGAGAATCAATAATAGGACGGTAGACCCTACTAGGGTTAATCGCCGCCGTGACCGTGGTTCCCGGGTGTGACGTGCCATACTATTCCCCTCCCATTTTCTCTAGCACCGCAGGTATGTGACCCGTCCGTAGGTCCCGAATACACTCCTGCCATAGTTCGATAGTTTTATCCCCGTTTAGGATATAGGTCAGATGGACCATTCGATGCCAACTGAGACCCGTGGTAATATAGGGGTTCGGGTCCGTCAAGGCGGATGCCAATCCGGTTGGAACGGCTGCTCACCACAAAGGTGCCAGCGAGAAAGCGCCGGATAATGTCGGGAGAAACGCCCCTATCTAGTTCTCCCAGCAGCACGCGTATGACACCGGTCGGGACTAATGTGCTCACCGAGGCACGGCACCATTGCGCTTCACCCCCTCCGTACTCCAAGGTATCGCCAGCCTTGAGCACCCGGCCCTTGCTGCCCCCAAAACCAGCCACTAAATCGGTAGAACGACTGCCCAATATCTCTTCGCCGAAAAATCCTCCGCTGGCGGCTAGATAGGCTCTGGCCCCACTACGGACGGTCCCAAATCGCACCACATCGCCAGCCTGAAGATGCCATGTTGTTCCCGGCTTCCACGGCATTCCGTTAATAGACGCCGTTAAGTTGGCACCCGCCAGGGACACCCATCCAGCATCGAGCGCGCGGAGCTCCGGCCCCAAGAGCGTTATTTCCAGTAGCGGCAGGGAATCCTGCGCCAAGAGGCGGTTGGCCCATCGGGCCGCATAGTCGTCTAGCCAACCGCCTACCATGATGCCAAGATGCTCATATCCCCGTCGTCCCGCGTCCTGAATGGTGGTCTGTAGCCCACCCTTCACCACACTAATCCTCGGCATGGGGAATCTCCCGCATAATATGCCGGCTTTTTTTACTTGATTTTCAAGCTCGTCATACTCCCCTCGGGAAATGGCGCGGAACCGCATGCTATCGCCCGGCTTATAGAGAATAGGCGGGGTAGCGTGCAAACAGAAAAGAGAGGCTGGCGTCCTCCCCAGAAGGTTCCATCCTCCCGGGCTTTCCACCGGGTACACCCCAGTCTGGACGCCTGCGGTGGCAACCGAACCGGCCGGAACCACCGTGCGCGGCGACTGACGGCGCTCAACCCGTAATGATTCGGGCAGTATGCCGCATAGCGGGAATCCCGGCGAAAAACCGATACAGTATATCCGGTAGATCCTTCCTGTATGAGCGTCAATGACACCTTCCACGGTGAGTCCCGTCTGTCGTGCCACATCATCAATATCCGGACCTAATTCTGCTCCATAACACACCGGTATTTCGAAGAGGCGAGATCGTTCCTCCACCTCTTCCATCTGCGCCATGGCTTGGAGGTGGCCCGTAATTTCGGAGAAGCTGGTCTGACGCGGATCAAATTCAATCAAGAGGGTGGTGAAAGCGGGGACAACGCCCCAAACACCATTGATCCGCGCCTGCCTGACGAAGCGGGCCGTCCTCTGCACCCAGCGATTAATATTGGGGTCCAAGATGTCTCCAAAGTCCAGCATTATCGCTCCGTCTCCGCTCGGATACACCTTTTTTATGGGAGGGGTGCCTGCGCCTGACATCACTCGCCCTTCGCACCGACAGCGCGTTGCCGTGGGCCGGTTCCAATAGTAGCTAAGTCGATTCCGCGTGTTTCCGGTAGAAACAGCAACGAAATAATGCATAAGAGATAGCTGGCCGGCCCAAAGATGGAGATGCCGCCCGCCAATCCGAAGTGGACTGCCAAGAGCCCGACAAAAAACGGTGCAAACCCGGCAATACCGCGGCCGAAGTTATACGCGAATCCCTGCCCAGCGCCGCGGTACTCAGTGGGGAAGAGCTCGGCAAAAAAGGGGCCGAAGCCGCTAAAGATACCCGAAGCAAAGAATCCCAATGGGAAGCTCAACAGTATCATGACCGCGTCGGAAATAGAGAAATGGGTGTAGAGTAGAATGATGAGCCCGCTGCAGATAGAATAGACGAAAAACGCCCCTTTGCGACCAAGCCAATCGTTAACATACCCCGACACCACATAGCCGAGGAAGGAACCCACGATGACCACGAACAAATAACCGCTAGACCCTACCACCGACAAATGGCGATCTATTTTGAGATAGGTGGGGAGCCAGGTGAAGATGGCGTAGTATCCTGATTGAGCTCCTACCGCCAAAAGGGCGGCAAACGTGGTGCGCCGCAACACGGGCCGCTCAAAGATCTTAAAGAAGCTAACGGATGAACGTGTCGCTTTCTTCTGATGAGACTCCGCCGTCCATAACTTCGGTTCAGGAACCCGCTTCAAAATATAGAACACGCTTACTGCCGGTAAAATACCGATAAAGAACATGATGCGCCAGCCGGCGGCGCCCGCGTGAGGGAGGATTAGATCCGAAGCAATAACCGCAAGCGCCCATCCGAATGCCCATGCCCCTTGCACAATCCCTAAGATGCGGCCCCTGAGGTCGCCCCGTACCGTCTCGGAGATGAGCACCGCACCGACCGCCCATTCACCCCCGAATCCCAGACCCTCCATTCCCCGAAAGACAAGCATTTCCCCATATGACGTGGCAATACCGGAGAGCGCCGTAAACACCGAATAGACCAGCACCGCGAAAACCAACATTTTCACGCGGCCGACCCGATCGGAAATCGTTCCAGCAAGTATCCCCCCAACAGCCGACATCACCAGCGTTGCCGTACCCAAAAATCCCGCCGAGGCATCGGTAAGATGAAACGCTCCAATAACCGCGGCCAGGACAAGGGTATACATCATATAGTCAAAGCCATCAAGCCCCCAGCCAAGAAATGTCGCCCAAAACGCCGGGCGCTCCAGGGGAGTCACCGGCAAGATTTTTCCTGCTTGTTGCGCCACTCATTACACCTCTTTCCATTTCAACATCGTTATGTTATATCCACTCTGTTTACCGAAACTCCTCTAGACCCCCCATACCACGAAGCAACAGTTCAGGTCACGCGACTCTCCTGCTTTAAAGCCCTTTGATATGATCGGGTCGGTGGCACTCTACAACCTGCCACCATCGATCCTGAAAAATCAAAGCTGGTGCGCCGATAGTACGCCTACCGACCTTCTTTGCTGGCGAAGGCCAAGTATAACCGGGTTGAAGCGCGTACATGGATGGGCGCGCGATGGCCCGGCAGGATCTAGAGCCTCACTGGCGCCGAGATCGGCATAAATCGCCGCGTTATCCAGCCCTACAACCATTTGAGCCGACCGCGAAGAATGGTCCCGTCGTGTATCAACGGCGGAGGCGCCAAAGCCATTGGGGTGACGGTAGTTTGAAAGCGATGCGCCAGCTCATGGATGCGATGGCCGAGGCGATATCAGTCGCCATGACGGTCCAGCAACCCCTAAAGAACTAGAGCAGAGAGCCCCCGATAGCAAGCCGCCCTGTCCATACCAGACTCAGCGACGAGTTCAGACAAGCCCGGGACGGGTGGACGGTCATTTCCCAATGACTTCGGCAGCGCTAGCGCCTTATCCATGCCCATCATTTTCCTCATCGGTACACTCAGCACTTCTTGATTGGTTCACTTTGCAAACCGCCCGGTTGAATTCTGAACCATGACTCATTCTGTAAGTACTCGGTAAATTCCTCCTTTTAAATTCCTTAAATACATAAATTTTCCAGATCACAGTGCATTCTCATCGCGGTGTTAGCCGGGGATTCATTTTGGCAATACCTCCTCACCGCATATGCCGTAATTAAAAAAGGTCACGAAAAAAGATTTCGTGACCTTAAACGGTGGCTGGGACGTTTAGAACGCGTTTTCTCCTAAGATTTCCCGCCCAATAATTAGGGTGTGCACTTCATAGGTTCCTTCGTAGGTGTCAACCGTTTCGAGATTGGCCATATGGCGCATGGGGGCGTAATCAACGCTAATTCCGTTGCCTCCCAATATTTCCCGGGCCATACGCGCCACTTCCAGGGCTCCCCGGGCGTTGTCGCGCTTCGCCAAGGATACCTGCGGATAGCGTAAGACACCCCCATCGTACAACTTCCCTAGCTGCAACGCCCGCAACTGCATGGCCACAGTTCGGGACAACATATCCACGATTCGCTCCTGAACTAATTGGGTGCGGGCAATGGGACGCCCAAAGGCTATGCGCGTCTGAGCGTAATCTCTGGCCTCACGCAAGCAGTCCAAAGCCGCCCCCACCGCCCCAAAGGCAATTCCGAACCGCGCTTGCGTCAAACAGCCGAGGGGAGAGCCTAGACCCCGCGACTGCGGCAAAAGCGCCTCCTCCCCCACCTCGACGTTGTCAAAATAAAGTTCAGAGGTGACCGACATCCTCATGGAAGCTTTGGTGTGGATTTCCCGTGCACTAAAACCGGGCGTATCCGTGGGAATGATGAACCCGCGAATAGTCCCCTCGTCATCTTTAGCCCAAACCACGGCTATCTGGGCCAGATTGCCGTTCGTAATCCAGCGCTTGGCCCCATTAATACGATACCCAGCCCCGCTCTTTTTCGCGGTGGTCCGCATGGCTCCGGGATCGGACCCGGCGTCCGGTTCCGTCAATCCAAAGCAGCCAATAATCTCCCCTCGGGCCATAGCAGGCAAGTAGCGGCGCTTTTGCTCCTCCGAACCATATCGGTAAATAGCGTACATGGATAAACCACTTTGCACCGAAGCAAAGGAACGGAGTCCCGAATCCCCTCGCTCCAATTCCTGCATCATCAGCCCATAGGCGGTCCCGGTAGCGCCCGAGCCCCCATACTCTTCCGGCAAAGTCGGGCCAAATACCCCCAGTTCACCGAGCTTGGGAATCAAATGGGTTGGGAAAACGCCCTCTTGCCACCAGGCGCCGGCATGGGGACGCACCTCTTGATCGACAAATCGCCGCACGGCATCCCGAATTTGAATTTCATCGGCGGTCAGTTGTCCATCGATCCCGTAAAAGTCGTCAATTATTCCGTTTAGCTCACTCATGACGATTCACGTTCGTCCTTTCCTCATTACCCCGAATGCGTTCCACCAACTCCAATATATCTTGGTGATGCTCATCCAATAGCGGCGGCGGCAAAGTCATAGCCGTGGAACTCTCGCTAAACCGCCAGGGCAAGCGGATTTGTTGGATCTCACCCAACGTGGGATGGGCCATCGACCCTATCAGGTGGTGTCCCTGCGCCTGCGCATGCGCCAAGGCTTCGGGGACAGTCCGCACCGGTCCCACGGGAACTCCCGCGTTCTGCAATCGCTCTACCCAGATTTCTGTGGACCGCGTCCGCAACATCTCTGTCAACAACTCTTCTAAAGGCCCTCGGTTGTTGACGCGGTCGCGATTGCTGAGGAACCGTTGGTCCTGACTCCACTCTTCATGCCCGAGCACGCCGCATAAATCCTGGAATTGCCTATCGTTTCCCACCCCTATGGCAATCCAGCCATTCTCGGTGGGGAAAATCTGATAGGGCGCCAATTGGGCGTGGGCATTGCCCCACCGTCCTGGCGCGCCGCCCGTGGAAAGATGCCCCTGCACAACGGTCGCTAAAGCCGCCAACTGCGACTCCCACAACGACACCTCGACATGATCGCCCTTGCCCGTCTTTTCCCGGCGAAATAGCGCCGCCTCAATTCCAGACAACAAAAACAAGCCGGTGAAAATGTCGGCGACCGCGACGCCCACTTTAAAGGGAGGACCATCCACATCTCCCGTAATAGACATCAATCCAGAACCGGCTTGAATAACAAAGTCGTAGCCCGGCCGGTCGTCGCCTGCGGGATATCCGCGCACGCTGGCGGTGATGAGGCGGGGATTGGCCTGGCGTAAGGCGGCAAGTCCCATTCCCCACCTCTCCAACGTGCCGGGGCGAAAGTTTTCCACCACGACGTCCGCCCAACCCTTGGCTAAATCGCGCACCACTTGGCGGTCTGATTCATCTCGCAAATTAAGGGCAATAGACCGCTTGTTGCGATTAATGCCAAGATAATAGGTGGACTCGCCCTGCACAAAAGGCGGACCCCATTGCCGCGTCTCATCGCCATCGGGAGCCCGCTCCACCTTAATGATGTCGGCTCCTAACTCACCCAATGCCATGGTGGCGTACGGAGCGGCCAGCACCCGGGAGAGATCCAGCACATGAATGCCGGTTAAAGGTCCGCCTGTTGTAGGGTGCGGCAATTAGTGTGCCTGCACTTCCGCCAACGCGCCGTCCAGGACCTCCACCGCCTCGTCCAACATATCCAGAGGGGTGTTCAAAGGGGCTAGCGAGCGAATCACATTACCGTAGACCCCGGCCTTCAGCATCAAAACACCGCGTTCCATGAGGATTCGCAGCACCTGATTCGTTTCCTCGGCAGCCGGTTCTTTGCTCACGG
>JAJYTS010000125.1 GCA_021792935.1 Bacillota bacterium
TGCGACGCGATTTTAGTGCAGTTGGCTGCCAACCAAGGTGCCTTATCGAAGATTGTTAAAATTGTTGAAGCCTGTCAGTTGGCGGAAGGCTTGACCGCCGAGAGGAACTTGGGGGAGCCCGAGGTGAACCAAGTGCAGCATCTTATTCAGCGCTTGGTTCGTTGACGAGGTCTATGGATGTCCTGTCGGCGGTGCCAAATCTCCTGGGTGTTGTGAGGAAACCTAAGTAGTATATTGGCTTAATCGTCATTGAAGCCGTGACTCACTAGTGGACCCGTGGTTTAACCCACGGCCATTTTCGTTTGCTTTTTTGCCGGTATGCGCCGCCCGGGTTACTGGCCGCGAAGGGGTGCGGATATATCGGTGACTAGACAGATCGTATCTCAGCAAACGCCATGCATACCGAAAGTTGTTGGTCGACCGGGGACACCAAGTTGGATAAGACCTCCCCGCACCCCCCCTTATGGGTTTTACAGTCGTGGATCGTGCCGAGTTATAGGGTTTATCGCTAAATTTAAAATATTTTTATGGGAAGCCATTGCGTAGTTGTTTCAATATACCGTATGGGGTAAGGTATTTATGAAAAGGAGGACGTGTTATGGGAGATTCGCTCAATGTCATCCTCTTGTCTGGAGATTATGCCAAAATCCACGCGGCCGCTATGGTGACGGTTGTCGCCAGCAGTCTTGCGCAAACGGTGAACGTGTTTGTCTCCATGGAGGCGCTCCCGGCATTTCACCGGGATCCACGGGAACGCGATGTTATTGTTAAGGGTCCAGTGGGCGAGCAAATCGCGGAGACCGCTTCGCCTGACTATCTCGGTCTTTTTGAGCAGTCTCGGGATATGGGTGAGGTAAACATGTACGCCTGCAGTTTGGTCGCCGACTTGAAGAAATGGGGACTTGCGGACTTGGTCCCTATTTTTGATGACACGATGGGAATTACCGGATTCCTAGGCAGGATTGGCAGCGGGGCGTCGTTAACATTCTAGGGAGGTTAACCTATGGCAACTGAGGCAAAAATCATAGACGCTCGCGGTTCCTTTTGCCCAGGTCCGCTGATGGAACTAATCAAGGGGATTCGGCAGGAAGCGGTCGGGGTGGTGTTGGAGGTGTGGTCCTCGGACCGGGGCTCCGCCAAAGACATTCCTGAATGGGTGGCGCGTGCCGGCCATGAGGTGGTGGGGAATGTCGAGGCGGACAATATTTTCAAGATACAGGTTAAAAAGCTTAGGTAACTTACCCCGCGGCTGACGGCCGCGGCATTCTTTCACTATTGGAGGGAGAATATTCATGACGCGCATTGTCTTGTTAGGTGGTGGTGTGGGAGGCAGCATGGTGTCCAACCAGCTGGCGCGCCAACTCAAACCCGAGATTTTGCGGGGCGAGGTAGAGATAACGGTGATTAATGAAAGCGACACGCACGTCTATCAGCCCTATTTCTTATACATGGCCTTTGATCAGGCGGTGCCGGCGGATGCCAAGCGGCCGGAGCGGGCTGTACTGAATAACCAGATTAAGTTGGTGGTTGGCCATGCGGAACGGGTGGACCGAGAGGCCAAGGATGTGGTGATGGGTGATGGCGCCCATATTCCGTATGATTATTTGGTTATCGCCACCGGAAGCAGACCGGCACCTGAGACCGTCCCCGGCTTAGTCGAGGGCGGTCATATTTTTTACACGGAGGAAGGCGCCTTGAAGCTGCGTGACGCCTTGGCGGAATTCACGGGCGGCCGCGTTTTGGTGACTGTAGGCGTTCCGCATAAGTGCCCTGTGGCGCCGGTGGAGTTTACGCTGATGGTAAGAGACTGGCTGGATACACACGGCTTTGAATCCTCCGAAGTCTTGTACACCTATCCCATCGGTCGTCTGCATTCGTTGGAGCCGGTAGCCGCTTGGGCGACTGAGATATTTGATCAGCGCCGTATTGACTCAAGGACATTCTTCAATGTCGAGACGGTCGATTCGGAAAAAAAGACGGTCACTACCTTAGAAGGCGATACCGTATCTTATGACCTTTTGGTCGCTATCCCGCCTCACCTAGGGCAAGACATCGTCAAGCGCTCCGGTCTTGGTGACGCCGGGAACTGGATCGCCACGGACCGGCATAGTCTTCTCATGCAAGGAACGGACAATATTTACGTCCTTGGGGACGCCACTAACTTGCCCATTAGCAAGGCGGGATCTACGGCGCATTTTCAGGCGGATGTGGTGTCGTCCAACCTGGTTAACCGAATTCACGGGGGATTGGGGTCGGTTCGCTACGACGGCAAAGTCTTCTGCTTTATAGAGGCGGGGAACGATGAAGCGACTTATGTCAAGTTTGATTATCAGCATCCCCCCAAGCCTCAGCCTCCCACGGAAATGATTCATCTCTACAAATTGGCGTTTAACAAAATGTACTGGCTTTCCGCCGCGGGCATCTTGTGATGCCAAAAAGGAGGCTTGGCGATGGGTATGGTCGAGATTGATGAGGACACTCTAGGAGAATTGACCTCTTTGTTGCGGGCGCTCAAGGATAGTGGCACACCGGGGCTGACGGAGCGTATCAGCGGCTTATTGGCAGCCCTGGGGGTTGTGGCCGCGGAGGTGGAGCCGATCGCGGCCAGCACGCTGGTGGAAGCGGCCATGGATAACGCAGAGGGGCTATCGACGGCGATCCGGCAGTTGGGAGACTGGCAGCGAAATGGTGCCTGGAAGTCTCTCGCTGAGGCGGTATCATTGGTGTCGGCACTTCAAGACAGCGCAACCCCTCATATTGCTGAACGGTTGGCCGCGATGGCGGTTGGCCTGGGCCGGATTGCCGGCGAGGCAGGGCCGGGAGTCGCGGAAACGGTTAGTGCCGTGGAAGCGAATGGGAGTCAACTAGCTCACCTGATGCGCCAAGTGGCGGCCTGGCAGGAGGACGGCACTTGGGATGCGCTGGCGCAATTCGCCACTTTGCTTAAAGGCTTCAATGACTCGCTTACGCCGCCGATAGTAGAACGGGTGGTCGCGTTCGCGTCGAATGCGGCAATTAGTTTACGCGATGCGATAGATGCAGGGTTGTTGGATTTGGGCATCCGCACCATGGATGCTCTTTACGAGACGGCCAAGGCCACCCGGGAGGACACCTCCCGGGTTACGGTTATGAGTTTGATGCGAAGCTTGAAAGATCCTGAGATGCAGCATGCCGTGAAACTGGTGACAGGTCTTTTGCGGCGCGTGCCGCAAATTATTGCGGACCAGGAATAGTCCCTACGTTCAAAAGCCGGCATTGTCTGCCGGCTTTTTTGTCTTAAACCACCGCTGTTACGGGGTGCAGTCGTGCGGGTCCCCAGAGGGAAACGCCGCCGCTGAGATTGTAAACCTGCTCCCGGCCGTTCTGTCGCAGTATGCGAGCGGCTAAGTAGCTTCGGTGGCCGCTGCGGCAATAGACGACAATGGGACCAGTCGCCGGCGTTTCATGGATGCGGTGGCGAAGTTCATCCAGGGGAATTTGGTGCGCCCCAGAAATGATGCCGGTCTCTTGAACTTCCGGCGCGTTTCGAACGTCAAGCAGAAACGGTGCA
>JAJYTS010000032.1 GCA_021792935.1 Bacillota bacterium
GTATGCTTTGACTGCCGAGAGTTTTCCCACCCACGCGCGAGCTACCGGTGTCGCGTTGACGGATGGTATTGGTCACGTCGGCGGGGCCTTGGCCCCGATTTTCGCCTTAGGCATTTACGCGGCTTTTGGTCATGCCGGCTTTATGATGGCCTTCTTTTACATGGCGGCCACAGCGATTGCTTCCGCCATTCTTCTTCCGTTTGGCGTGGCAGCTACCCGTAAGTCGCTTGAGGTGGTACATCAGGAGAATCTTGAAACAACGGAGGTCGCATCGTCGTAAATGGTGCAGCGAACATCGGAGGGTGGACTTAGCCGCCAGCCTCGCGTCATCGTGCTTTACGTCATCTTGGTTGTGGTGTGGGGGTTGGTATGGCCGACTTCTAAATTGGCTTTGCAGTCCTGCCCTCCGGTCTTGTTCGCCGGGCTTCGCGTTCTTATCAGCGGCGTTGTCCTGCTTCCTTGGGCGATTAAAGGCTTTGGCAAAAATGGATTGCGGGTCAACTTAATTTTATCCCTTCTTAACATATTCCTTTTTTATGGGTTGCAGAATATTGCGCTGCAGCGACTGCCCGCCGGGTTATTAGCTATTGTCGTCTATATTCAGCCCGTGGTAACGGCGGTGGTGGCTCGCGTATGGCTGCGTGAACCCTTAAACCCCATCAAAGCGGTGGGAATCGCGATGGGGTTTGTAGGCGTCGGAGTAATTAGCGCGGTGCAGTTGCATGGGCATCAAACCTCGGGTTGGTACATATTGCTGGGGTTGGCGGCAGGATTTTCTTGGGCTTTCGGCACGGTCGTCTATAAGAGATATCGGGTGGATCCCCAGCCATTGCATGACGTGGGTGTGCAACTGACGGTTGGCGGCGCGTTGTTGGTCGGGCTTGGAAGCGTCACCGAACGCTGGTCTCAAATTCACTGGTCGGGCGCGTTTTGGGGGGAACTACTGTTCGTGGCGCTCGTTGGTACGTCATTGGCGTGGGCCATTTGGTCGCAGCTGTTGAAAACTGGGGAGGCCTCGCAGGTCGCGGCTTGGACCTTTTTGGTGCCGGTAATCTCTACCATCATTGCTGTGTTATGGATGGGTGAAGTTGTCACCCTTGGCTTATGGCTGGGAGGGGCTGGCGTTATTCTGGGGCTCTATCTTGTGAACGGGGTTCGTCGCAAGGGCACTCAAGCGCCACCGATGGCAAAAGCGCATTCGCGAGTGCAGCCCTAATATGACCTGATTATGGAGGAAAGGCTCTTTAAATTAGCGTTGTGAATCTTTTGACTGTCAGCCGTTTCCGACGCTGCTGATAGATGGCACTAAGGTCCGTAACCGCCGTCCCTCCGAGAACGTTTGCATAAGAGATTGGGATATGAGGAGGGTACGGGTGCGACCAAGTGTTGCTGGCCAGTGCGCTGCTGTTTGTGGCGGGCTGTGGGTCGGGCGCTCGCCCAGCGGGCGGATCGCCAAACACTCCACCATCAGCGAGCGGATCGGTTTCTTCCCCCCGCAGCTCAACGACGGCAAGCCCGCATGTGACAGCCGCCGAGCCCCTTCGGGTGACCCAGAGGCACCGGCTTAACCTCTCTCCGGCGTTTACCGCCCCCACTTTTCAAGGGCCCGTGCAATTTCTATCATCCACCGTGGGTTATGCTTGGGCGACCGACGGCGCTTCGTTGCAATTAATGTCCATAGACACGTCTGGAACAGGATCAAGGCAGCCCCTGGAATCACCGGATGGGATGTGGTGAGCTCTCAAGTGATCTGGATGACCGCGTGTCAGACGGCCGCGTGTTCCGTACCTAGAGTTCTTAAGCGCACCAGCGACGGAGGAACCATGTGGCGCCCGGTCCCGCTCCCCCTGGCCAGTGCCACCGTTGTCCAGATTGATTTTGTCAGCCGCGAGGTGGGCTGGGTGGAGGAATCTACGCCGGGCAACCTCAGACCGCTCGGGCGCCCGATCTTGTACTATACCGCCGATGGCGGGCAAACATGGGCGCATGAGTCCCTGCCTTCACCGAGTTTTGGCCTGTTTACCGACACGGTCGACTTGGCGACTGGTCGCACGGGGTGGCTTCTATTAACGGGGTCGATTTACAGGCTTCTGGGCAGGGTTGGCTGACCACAACGGAAGGCCTCTACCAGACCGTAAATGGCAGGCGAACATGGGCTCGCCCATAGTGGTTGGCTCACATTTTTTTGGTAAGCCCGCGGGCGGCGGAACGCGCCGCAAGCGCTTATTGGCGTGTTTTCGTTCACGGGGAATCCCCAGTCTTTCGTGGATAATCCGCTTTGGCAGCGGGAATGACGTGGAGCAAGGGTCCTGATTAACTCTCACGGAGTGCTGGGTGCTCCCTTTATTGTGAGTGGAAGAGCCCTAAGCTATAATGTCGCTGAGGTGTTTAGTATGCGTGTGCAATCTGGCCAAATCGCGGTCGGATTGGCAGCCCTGTTGTTCGGGTTGATGGTGGTGGTCCAATTTCGATTGCAAGAAGTAGTGCCTCCTCCAACCGCCACGAATCAATTGCTCGTGCTTTTGAAGCAAGCGGATCAAAAGCGTAGTCAGTTGAGCCAACAGGTTGCGCATCTCAATATTTTGTTGGATCAGCGGTTAGGGCGGCAGGCCTCCGCGCGGCACCTGGAGACGGAGCTGACGCAGGACGAAATATTAGCGGGGACGGTTCCCGTTCAAGGCCCTGGGGTTGTCGTAACCTGGTCGAATGGATCGGCACCAGCTGCTTATCGAATTACTGATATCGATTTGCTGCTGTTGGTCAACGAGTTGAGAGCCGCGGGCGCCGAGGCCATTTCTATCAATGGCCAGCGCATTACCGCGCAGACCGAGATACGGTCGGCCGCCAACTATATTTTGATTAATCAAGCACAATCGCAGGCGCCGTTCACCATTAACGCGATCGGGCAGAAGCAGGCTTTGTCGGGGGCACTCACCCTCGCGGGAGGATTATACGACGAATCGCAGCAGGAAGGATTGTCAATGGCGATTGCCAAAAGTCAGTCCGTCACGGTCCCGGCCGCGCCTCCCTCCGTTTTGACCAATATTTCACAGAAAACTAGTCCCTAGATCCGAGTACGGGAGGGACAGAAAGGTGTGCATTGATGAGCCAGGAACAGGGCCAACGCATTACATATGAAGGAAAGGCCATTCGCGTGCCTGATTATCCAGTCATCCCTTTTATTGAGGGTGACGGGATTGGGCCGGATATATGGCGTGCCACCCAGCGGGTGGTAGATGCAGCGGTGGAAAAAAGTTATGGAGGCCGTCGCGGGATTGTATGGAAAGAGGTTTTGGCGGGCGAGAAGGCCTTTAATGCGACCGGGCAATGGCTTCCACAGGAGACTCTGGAAACTCTAAAGGAATATAAAGTGGGAATTAAAGGCCCGTTAACCACGCCAGTGGGTGGCGGGATTCGCAGTCTTAACGTGACAATCCGGCAAGAACTCGACCTTTACGCTTGCGTTCGGCCGGTTCGCTATATCGCCGGGGTTCCGTCTCCCATGCGGGCGCCGGAAAAAGTCGACATGGTTATTTTCCGGGAAAATACGGAAGATGTCTATGCGGGCATTGAATGGCCCAGCGGTTCACCGGAAGCGCTTAAGCTGATTCAGTTCCTTAATCAGGAGTTGAAACGCAACATTAGCGACACGGCCGGGATCGGGATTAAGCCGATTACGAAAGAGGGAAGCGAGCGGCTAATCCGTCGGGCCATTCAGTATGCTGTCGATCACAACCGCCGTTCAGTGACTCTGATGCATAAGGGCAACATCATGAAGTTTACCGAAGGGGCTTTCCGCGATTGGGGATATGAACTGGCGGCCCGCGAGTTTTCGCAAGTGATTGTCACTGAGGATGCGCTTTATAAAGAGTACGACGGCAAAATGCCGGCAGGAAAGATTTTATTGAAAGACCGCATCGCCGATATTACCTTCCAGCAAGTTCTGCTCCGCCCCTCCGAGTTTGATGTCATTGCCTGCCCCAACTTGAACGGTGATTATTTGTCAGACGCGCTGGCCGCCCAGGTGGGAGGGGTCGGCATGGCCCCTGGCTCCAACATTTCCGATGCCGTGGCCGTGTTTGAGGCAACCCACGGTACCGCTCCTAAATATGCCAATTTGGATAAAGTCAACCCCAGCTCCCTGATTTTATCCGCCATTATGATGCTTGAGCATATGGGCTGGAGTGAGGCTGGCGAGCGGATTCGCAAGGGCTTGGAAGCGACTATCGCGGCGAAGGTGGTCACGTATGACTTGGCCCGGCAGACCGCGGGAGCCCGTGAAGTCAAAACCTCGGAATTTGCCACAGCTATTATTGAGGCACTTTAAGAAAGGGTGGTTCGCATGTTTAAACGGCACAAAATTACGGTCATCGGGTCAGGCGCAACCGGGGCCACCACGGCACACTTATTGGCGCTCAAGGAATTGGGCGATATTGTGCTGGTAGACATTCAAGAGGGCATTCCGCAGGGAAGAGCT
Source organism: Bacillota bacterium (assembly GCA_021792935.1). Lineage (GTDB taxonomy): Bacteria > Bacillota > Sulfobacillia > Sulfobacillales > Sulfobacillaceae > Sulfobacillus_B. The sequence goes on from JAJYTS010000032.1 coordinate 4,478, forward strand.
TTGGATATGTGGGAATCAGGCCCCGTGGAAAACTTCTCCATGAAGGTGGTCGGCACCAACGACTACGAAATGACCCGGGATTCCGACATTATTGTGGTGACGGCAGGATTGCCCCGGAAAGAGGGCATGAGCCGCAATGACTTGCTCAAGGTTAATTCGGAAGTGGTTTATGGGGTGGTGGAAAAAGCCAGCCGAGTCTCTCCCAACTCGATTATTGTGGTCTTGACCAATCCTGCCGACGTGATGGCGTATGTGGCCCAAAAGGCGAGCGGGTTCCCGCGCGAGCGAGTCATGGGTCAAGCCGGAGTGCTGGATTCGGCCCGGTTCCGCACCTTCTTGGCGGAGGCGTTAAATGTGTCTCCTCGCGACATTTCGGCCTTCGTAATGGGCGGGCACGGGGACGATATGGTTCCATTGGTGCGATATTCGTATGCGGGCGGAATTCCTATTGAAAAGCTGCTACCAGCCGAAACTATTGAGAAGATTGTCAAGCGCACCCGTACCGGGGGCGGAGAGGTTTTGTCCTTAATGAAGACCTCCGCCTATTACGCTCCCGCTTCTTCCCTGGCGGAAATGGTGAAGGCCGTATTGTTGGATGAGCGCCGCATTTTGCCGGTTATTAGCTATCTAAACGGCGAGTACGGGGAGCATGATATTTATGTGGGTGTTCCTGCCATAATCGGCGGGAATGGCGTGGAAAAGGTGCTGGAGGTCGACTTCACCGACGCGGAGAAGGAAGCGTTCAAGAAGTCGGTGTCATCCGTGCGCGAGCCATTGTCGAACCTGTCCATAGGTTCCAAAGCCTAAGACGAGCAATCGATAGGGCAGGGCGGGGTTTGCTCCCCAGCTTGAATGGGGTGCGCCGCGCCCATTCGCGGAAACAGCGGAGGCTAGCTTGGATTAGAGCCGACGTCAGACCGCGCAGAAAAAGACAAATTGAGGGGGACAACGCGTGAAACAGTACGAATATCTGGCGAAGGGAGCTTTGCGCGACCACGGGATTCCCATACCGCCGGGGCGATTGGTGAACAACCCTGAGGAAGCGGCACAGGCCGTCGCTGATATCGGACCCGCCGCCTTAAAGGCGCAAGTATTAGTGGGAGGCCGGGGAAAGGCCGGGGGGATCCGGTTCGCCGCTTCTCCCCAAGAAGCGCGCGGTGTGGCCCAAGCCATGTTAGGAATGGACCTCAAAGGATATACCGTGGAGCGGCTTTATGCGGAAGCCAAGCTGGATATTGAGCGGGAGTTTTACGTCTCGGTGACCACCGATCGCAATAAGAAGGTCCCCTTGGTGATGGCTTCCTTGTCAGGTGGTGTGGAAATCGAGGATGTTGATGATTCCAAGATTGTGCGCCAGCTGGTCAATCCGCGTGTCGGCGTGCTTCCCTTCTTCGGCCGTCAACTGGCTCAGAAATTAGGGTTGGACGGGGTGTTGGCCCGTGAATTCGCGGATTTGGTGGTGAAGCTGTATCAAATCTATCGCGAGCGGGATGCGGAGTTGGTGGAGATCAATCCCTTAACGGTTGTTAATGGACATTTGGTGGCGGCCGATGCCCGGCTTAATATTGATGACAGCGCCTTGTTCCGTCACCAGAATGTTGAGCTCATTGACGAGGGCTCGGAGTTGGAAAAAAAAGTTCACAAGATTGGATTGGCCTACGTGGAGTTGGAGGGCGATATCGCCATTATGGCCAATGGCGCGGGGATGGCCATGGCGACGGTAGACGCCATTCAGTATTTTGGGGGGAAACCCGCCAATTTTCTTGACGCAGGCGGCGGTGCGTCGGTAGAGCCGACCGCGCAGGCCCTTGACGTCTTGGTCTCGATGAAGCCCAAGGTGATTTTCATCAATATTTTTGGTGGGATTACGCGGTGCGACGATGTGGCCAAGGCCATTTTGCAAGTCAAAAACGGCAGCGGAATTCCCGTCCCGTTGGTGGTGCGGCTTGTCGGCACCAATGAGAAGGAAGGCGTCCGGCTCTTGGAAGAGGCGGGCATCTCCGCGTATTCCGATATGGCGCCAGCAGCGGAACGGGCAGTCGCGCTGGCGGGGGAGGGCCGGTCATAATGGCGATATTGTTGACGAAGGACTCAAAAATTCTGGTGCAAGGAATGACCGGCAATCAAGGTCGTTTCCATAGCAAACAGATGCTGGCGTATGGAAGCCAGGTGGTAGGAGGCGTTTCCCCGGGAAAGTCGGGCACCCAGGTAGAAGGAGTGCCAGTTTTTGATACGGTGGGGGATGCCGTTGAGAAGACGGGGGCTAATGCCTCGATCGTGTTTGTTCCCGCGCCGTTTGCCAAGGATGCGGCCTTTGAAGCCATGGAGGGCGGGATAAAGCTCTTGGTGATGATTCCCGAGCATATCCCCGTGCAAGACTCCATTGACGTGGCTGAACGCGCGCAAGAGCTTGGCGTAACTCTTATTGGGCCCAACACCTTTGGTATTATTTCGCCTGGGGAAAAGACCAAAATGGGGATTATGCCCAACCATATCTATCAGCCGGGCCCGGTGGGCGTGGTGGCGCGGTCGGGAACCTTAAGCTACGAAATTGCGTTTAGCTTGACCAATGGGGGATTTGGCCAAACCACGGTGGTGGGAATGGGAGGAGACCCCGTTGTGGGTCAAACCTTTATTTCCGTGCTGCATCACTTTAAGGATGATCCTCAGACTAAAGCGGTGGTCATGGTAGGCGAGATTGGCGGGAGCTCTGAGGAAGAAGCAGCTGAATATCTGAAGGAACTGGGAAAGCCGGTGGTCGCTTACTTGGCGGGACGTGCGGCTCCTCCGGGAAAGCGCATGGGCCATGCCGGCGCCATTATCGAGCGAGGCCGCGGGACTTTGGAATCAAAGGAAAAGGCTCTCACCGCCGCTGGCGCCAGTGTCGTGACCATGCCCTGGCAAGTGGTGGACGCGCTCCGCGAAGTGATGGCAAAAGCTTAGGGTGTTCTAAAAAGCATTTTAAAGATGACGCACAAATCCGCCGACACGATTACTCGGCGGATTTGTCTTCATGTGACGGGTGGATGGGTGTTAAGCGTTTTCCGCCAGAGAAACCCAATGAAACAAAACAGGTTTTACTCACGTTGTTAACGGTAAACAATCCAGAAGATGGTGGGCTAGATGCTTGCGAAGAGGATTGCATGGGTCGGCGGTGGAGTAGTGGCGTTGGGTCTGGTGGGTCTGACTGTGCGCATGCGCCACGTTTCCCAGCCTTCCGCTCAGGTGTTGGCCAAATACGGGATTAATATATGCGTGGTACGCGCGGAGCCGTCCGTTAGTGGTGTGGTTGGCCACGTGGAACGCCAAAAGTTATTCGGGTGGTGGACCGACCCTGCACAATACCTCCGCAACGAGAATGCCCTTTATTACGTACCGTCACATGAATGAAATGCTTAGCGCAAAGACTGGGAAGATTCTAGAAGCCATTCCCAAGTCCATAACCTGAAGCGCGAAGGCGTGTGCACGCAAAAACTGCATGACATGACGACCCCATGTGGCCATCTCACATGTGTGGTGTAGCACTCGTTGCAATATCTAACGGTGAGAATTTTTGGCAGCTTGGACCGATGGTGTCAATCAACCCGATTAGGGGCTTGGGCATGGGTGCGAGGGGATAATGCCGGTCATGCACGGATAGAAGAAATGAAATGCCGAAGCTAATCATGAACAAAGATACCGCTGGCTCCTTTATCGTTATTGCAGCACTAAGCTTCGGCAGCACCCGTCGCGGTGTTTTTTGACTTGCAAATACGCCAACCTCTCTAGGCGTCCTACCGAGAGAGTCCCGCCTTGCGACTCAAAGTTCGCATGCTCCAGGCCCGGAGCCCGATGACACACCAGGCCAACGCCGTTATACCAAGAGAAATAGCGACGGTCCAGTGGTAAGTTCCGTGTGGAAAAAAGGGAGCGCCGTTGTGTCCCGCAAAATAAGTAAATAGCAAGGTGGTATATGTAAAGATCAGGAAATAGAGCTCCTTTAACGGGAATGCGCAGGTGGCGATGATCATGATTGCTAACAGATACAGCCCGCCAACAGTTATCAGCCGTGTGGAAAGGGAATGTCGTTGGGTTAGGGAGCGGGCCGCTGCTGCCAGGGATACCCACGCAAGCATAGGCGTGGTTAAGGTCCATATCGCCGCCCACCAATAGGAAACGCTATCCCACGGAAGGGGACGGAGTCCACCGTTGAGTTGCACGGCTAGTCCCAACGAAACGGCTAATACCACTATCGCGACAGCCAGCACATAGCCGGGCCTTCCAATCGGGAATACCACACTAAGAAGTGGAATGGCAGCCAGTAAAACTAGAAAGCTCACCCAAACCATGCGTTGGGGAACACCTACGTAAATGCCAGTTCCTACCTGGGGCCAATAAGAGGCTAATATTACGCATCCCCACAATAGTGCTGGCCAAAAAACTACCGCATACCACCGACTATGCATGGCGCCATACCCCTTCCTCTAATATTCTTTCCGTGTTTGGGAGTCATGCGTGGGTTGTTACTCCTTTGGCTCATCTTGGTTCGGCGCAGCGGGTCAAGAGAGGGGTTTACCCGACTAACATAGTTTCCATTGCGTTTATGCAATATTACTATATTCTATGCGATGTTTTTTTTGAATGGCGTTTTGGATCGGGTGCGCCAGGTGCTGACGGAGGTAGTGAATTGGTTGGGGACATCGGGAGCGAATGAGTGTCAAGCAACCATCGTGGCAGGATAGATCGGAAGTCGCAGCAGACTTCGAAGGGATCCTTCGTGGGGATTCATAACTCCACCCATGCCATCGCAAGGAATTGGGAGAGTAAATGGTGGAAGGAACAAAATCGGCGCCTGTCCGGATAGTCACTGGTGTGGCAATTTCAGCGTTCCTGCTCTCCGTAGTGGCGCTGTTTGTGCCGTTCTTTTCGGTACTAAGGGAGCGGTTTAACGTCTGGAAGATCCACCAGGCTTGCTCCATGGCGAGCTACGCCCGTACTCATGCCTTGAAAGAGATCATAATTATCCCGCCGGTATTAGGTTCGGCCGACCCCTGTTCGGCCGTTGCCATCGCCTGGACTGCCCTTATTGTGATAGGGCTATTGGGGGCGTCGGTGGGAATAGCGGTTGTGGTCTGGCATTATGGAAAAGCCCAGGCATGACAATGGGGAGTCCAGAGTTCTGCCCGGTCTGGGATGCCGGTCGCATTGGCGCGTGCCGGTTCGGCAATTCACCGCATCCGTGGATGGCAATCTCGCAGATGAAGAGTTAAACGACAGAGCGAGTAAGCCTGACGGTCGCTCTTCCGTTGAGCTGTTGCGATGCCTCCCACGGAACTTTTAGGAGAGGTTCGATGAGCCAAATGATTAGGGTCGAAGAATATTCGAACACGTATCAAGCACAGATTGTGGACTTAATTCTTCACATTCAGCAGGACGAGTATCAGATTCCTATTACTCAAGCCGACCAACCCGATTTATTAGAAGTAGGGAATTTCTATCAAAAGGGTTACGGGAACTTCTGGGTTGCTCTTGACACCGATAAGGTTGTGGGGACGATTGCGTTGTTGGACATCGGGGATCGCTATCTGGCTTTAAGGAAGATGTTCGTGGCTAAGGAGTATCGGGGACAAGTCTATAAAGCTGCCCATAAGCTGTTGAGCACGGCCCTTGCATGGTCTGTCACTAAGGGAATACAGGAAATATATCTGGGAACAACGCGACAATTTTTAGCCGCCCATCGGTTTTACGAAAAGAATGGTTTTCAAGAAATTCCGAGCGGTGAATTGCCGTCAGTGTTTCCCGTTATGGCGGTTGATAAGAAATTTTATAAGTACACAATAGGATAATTGTGCCATGGGAAGGATTGATCCCCGCACCGTTGCCCGGTCTGAATTTCGTACTCGGGAGGAGCGGCCAGGGATTCATAAAGGTCGATTGACGCGGGATAACAAGCGGTTCTTGCCAAGATGAGGTCACTTAAGTCAGTTGCGGTCTCGCGTGGTTATGACACCGGCGTAGAAACGGAATAGGTCTGTCGTGCCGTCGTCGTGGGTGTTGATGTCCTGGTATTTCAGCATCACCTACGGGAACGGCCGATGGCCAACCTCGGTATCGTTAAAGTTAGGCGCCGCAATCCCTCAAGCGGCGTCTACTTTTCCGCCTGTCTTGAATCTTCGCGTGGTCCCAGCAATAGCTGCAATTGGTTGGCTAGGCCAGGATATGGGGGCATGGCGGGGATTTTGGCGCTGGAATCGGATTGGCCCTCGCAACGGGCTTTAAGCGTGTCCCATACGGCGTTTAAGCCGTCAGCCAGGTCAGGGTCCGGCCTTTTCGCGGGAGGTAGGGCCAGCACCACGTAGCCCAATTGTTCGACGCCCAAAATCAAGTGCGCATCCATAGTTGACGCTAACGGCTCCATTTCCCCGATGGCGTTTTCATAAAGATGGCGCAAGGTTAATAGAGCGGCAAGACATTGGTCTCTGACAGCCGCGAGCACAGAGGGTCCCGCCCCGTTCAGCACAACGTCCATAAGTCTTTGGGTGCGTTGAACAGTTTCCGCGGCGGCTTGCGGCAATTGTGCCGAGGAAGCCCGCCTCCATAGCGTAAATGCCGCGGCCAGACCTACTGCTGCGCCCAACAGGGTGTCCTTAAATCGAGCCCACATTAGCGGCACGGCGGCCGCGTGGGTGCCGGAATAAATGACTACGAGGGCCAGGCTGGTGATGAAGAGAACGGAAATGCCGTAATTCTTGGCGATGAAGTATAGCATGGCTAGTTGCAAAATCACGATAAACAAGGCGGAGAGAATGGATGTCGGGTGCAGGGCAAGCAGCGCGCCCGCCAAAATCAGGCCCAAGGTGGTGCCAATAACCCGCTGTATGCTGCGCCGCGTCATAACGGTGGTAGAAATGCCTTGAAGCACGGCAGCGCAGGTGAGGGGCACCCAAAATGGATGCGTGATTCCTAAAAAATGTGCGACCGTGACGGAAATTAGTACGGCGAGTCCTATGCGCAAGGCGGCGGGAAGCACCAGCACTTGCGGGTACAAGCTCTTTCCTAGACGCGTCGTAAAGCGGGGGTAGTAGACATTGCTCACCAATTGCGGCTTGGTGGTAAAAGTTGCTGCCGATGCCTCCAAAGCGGATTGGCGAAGTGGCCGCCACTCATTCTCAGGAAGATTATTGTTGTTGGTGGGGGGCCGTGATTGTTTCACGGCATCATGTTTGGCGGGATGGCGAATTTGTCGGGCCATCGATGCAAGCAGCTGCGGCCAGGGAGGCGGGAGTGACGGCTTCTCTTTTGTGGAAAGCCTCATGAGTGCCCGGAATGTCTTTCCGGCAGCGTCTGCTCCAAGCTGCAGTCGCCGGTCTCTCCCCAGCCCAGCGGTGCGCTGAGCGGTGCGGATGGCCGCGGCCGCGTCACTTCGCGTGCGCGCGGCCCTCTGGCCCCGGTGTATTTTGTGAGCATAGCTAGCCAATGATTGAAAGGCGTTGGCCAAATTGCGAGAGGCGGGGCCGCGGGGATCCCACAACCAGTCCATGAGGCCTACCAGCCAAGCCACCGCCCCGCCTCCCGCCACGCAACTCATGCGAAGCGAGACGGCGGTTGCGGGACCCAGCGGCAGGGCGGCACTAATGCATGCCACTAAAATGAACATAAAGGCGGAGGGAAGAGGCAAATCGAAGGTTTCCGCCACAAAGGTGGAGGCGCCCGCGACAAACGCCAAGGATAAGGCGGAGATCCACCAGATTGCGGAACGGGCTCCCAGCCCCATGGACGCCGTGAGACCTAGACCTACTAGGGCTAAAGTGACGGCTCGAGAACGATATGACTGATCTCGGACATAGAGTGAGGCAAAGCCTCCCATAAAGGCCCATACTCCCCATTGCCAATGACCCACGGCCAGGCCTGCCCCCACAACCAGAGCGGTCGTCAATCCTGTGCCCCAAAGACGCCGCCAGGGGGCAGGCGTCTGCTTGAGGGCGAAGGCCCCTTTAAGCGTGGAACCAGTCATCCTCATGGAGCGGTGGAATCCTGGCAGACGGATCGCACGGCGTCATAGATTTCCTGGTATCCGGTGCAGCGGCAAATGTTTGAGCGAAGCCACTCCACAACCCGGCTGTCGTCAGGAGCGTCCGCGTGCTGGCTTAAGGCATGGCCCACCATAATGAATCCAGATGTGCAGTAGCCGCATTGAAACGCGGAATTATCCACAAACGCGTGTTGAATGGGTGCGTCTTCCAATCCTTCGACGGTGGTGACGTGGCGATTTTCTACTTCTGCCGTCAGCACCATGCATGATTTGGTGGGGATATTGTCGATCAGCACAGTGCAAGCACCGCAGTCGCCATTTTCGCAGCCCGGCTTGGCCCCGGTGAGACCCAGCGCGTCGCCGCGCAGGGTGTAGAGAAGTGTTTCGCCTGGATAAATGACGACATCGCGGCCCTCGCCATTAATGGTTAACGTGACTTGTTCCGGTCGTGTCAGAGTCTTCATGGGGTGTCCTCCAATTCCCTCAGCATTCCCGCTAGGGTGTACTCTGTGACAAATTCGCGGTACTCGCGCGAACCGTGAATATCGCTTACGGCTGGGGCAGGCATGTGGTGCAGCGCTTCTTTGGCCCGTTCTTCCGGGGAGCGTTTGCCGTCGGAGAGTGCGCGGTCAATTCGTGGGGATGAAAACGGATAGGTGGTCCATCCAGAAAAAGCCGCCCTTATCGCCCCCCTGGGGTTCCGCGTGACCACCACCGTGACCAGTGGGTAGTCAATCCAGTCGATGCGGGTCATCTTGCGGCTTTTGAATCGCGGACCCAGGGCCTCGTCCTGGTCGACGCCCGCCGATATCAAGAATTCTCCGGGAGACAGTCTTAGGGTTTCGTCAAAGAGCTCAGAGAAAGGCCGGGTTCGCACCCCGTTAGGCCCGGCTACACGAGCCGTGGCGCTGTCTGATATGAGGAAGGGCAGAATGGCTTCGCGATAGGGGAGAATGCTGAGAAGGTTGCCACCCAGTGTAATTTGACCGCGAGAGGTGTGATCCGCCACTCTATCGGCCGTTGCGGTCAACAGCGGCCACAGATTTTTCTCCGCCACATCGGTGAGGTGCAGAGCCGCTCCAAATTCCAGCCGGCCTCCTTTGTCTTGGTGAATCTTTAAGGCGGGGATTCCTTTCAGGTCAATGACAGCGTCCACGTCGATGTCCTGCACGCGGGCGCGGGTAAGGATTTCGGTGCCGCCTCCGTAAAAAATAGGTTTTCCGTGTTCGTGGCTTATTTTGTGGAACAATTCCAGAGCCTCGTCCACAGAATCAGCGCGATAGTAACGAAGGCTTAACGGGATCATGACTGATGCCTCCTGGCCCGCCAAATGGCTTCTGGAGTGATGGGCAAGGTGTTGAGCGGAACCCCCGCGGCCCGGGACAAGGCATTGGCCAACGCCGCGCCAATGGCCAAAATGCCGTGCTCTCCCAGGGGCCGTGCCCCAAACGGCGCATCAATCTGGGGCGTTTCCACAAAGTCGATCAAGTATTCATCCGCCTGTTCTCCTACCCGCATGACGCGATAGCTGCGAAACTGGTTGTTGAGAAATTGTCCATCGTGCCCGTAATGGATCCCTTCACGGCTTGCCACTCCCAGCCCCATATTCATTCCGCCCATGAGTTGCCCCCGTGCGGCGGCTGGATTGATGACGCGTCCCGCGTCCACAACCGAAGCCGCTTTTAATATGCGATACTGATGTGTGTTTTGGTCGTATTCCACTTCCACCGCTTGAACGCCCACCGTCCAGGCTGGACCCGGGCGGCCTTTTCCCGTCTGTTGGTCCAACAAGTTCAGATGGCGTATCATAAATCGTCCCCGTCCGATTAATTGGCCCCCGATGGAATCGCCTTCCTTATATTTGTAGCCCAGGGCTAGTTGGGAAAACTTTAAGGCGATGCTGGGGTCGTCGCGGACATAGACCTTTTCGTCTCCGAAGTCCAGATCGTCGGGGGAACAGCGCAGTACGGCAGCCCCTAAACTTTTAAGCTGGTTGATAATGTCGTTGGCGGCATCTATCACCGCTCGGCCCACCATGTAGGTGGACATGCTGGCGACAGTTTTCCAGTGTTCCGGATCCACATGGGTATTGACATCCTCATGCACAAACACCTTGTCCAGCGGTATACGCAACTGGGCGGCAAGAATTTGCGCGGCAGTGGTTTTCGTGGCCGGTCCGAATTCCACCGCACCGATGCTGAGATTGACGCTGCCGTCGGAGTTCATGGTGATAATGGCGCCGGAAATAGCATTGGGAGGGCTTGACGAGGTTTTCCAAAAGGCGGCCACGCCCTGCACGCGTACGCGGTGTTCGCCGACACGCTCCACTTTTCCCTGCTTCCAGCCGATGAGTTCCCGCATTTTATATATGGTAAGAGGGAGATGGCCTAAATTGCTTTCGGTCAGCCGAGCCTTCGTCGGTGTGAGTTGGCCCGGCTTCAACGCATTGATTTCCCTGAGCCGCAGCGGATCCATATTCAGTTTTTGGGCCAGTTCATCCATGGCGCGCTCCACGGCAAAGGTCATGGGCATATGGCCAAACCCGCGCAGGGCGGTTGTGTAGGTGTGATTGGTATAGACGCAAAAAACATCGGTATGGAGATTGGCGATATGGTACGGGCCCGTACATTGGGCGGCGATAGCACGCGCCACACGCGGCGCGGAGTCAGTGTAAGCGCCGATGTCCATGTAAAAACGCATTTTGGCGGCTAAAAGATGTCCATCTTGTCGGGCGGCCAGGGATATGTCGGCCTCTAATCCCATTCCCCCAGGACAGCTGGCCATGTCAGTCTCGCGGGTATTGACGATTTTCACCACGCGTCCTCCTACGGCTTTTGAGGCAATATAAGCTAAGACTTCCAATTGAACCGAGGATTTTCCCCCAAACGCGCCCCCCACCAGAGGAACTTCCACCACCACCTGTCCCGGATTAAGTTTGAAATACTTGGCAATGAGTTTTCGCACCTCAAACGGGGCCTGGCTGCTACAGTGAATAAGCACTCGGCCATCAGGCAAAATTTCCGCTTTGGCGACTCTCGGTTCCATCGCTGCATGGTCGATTTGGGGAAGACTGACATGGATATCGACGGTGATGTCGCTTCCGGGCCAAGCGCGCTCGACATCGCCTTTTTCCACATTGGCCTCGTCGGCAATATTCGTTTGTTTTTTAGGGTAGGCGGGCGGAGTAGCCACTTTGTAGCCGCCGTTTTTTTCGTGAACCAGAGCGGCATTGTCGGCAATCCCGTCCCCAATGCTGTTGATGACGGGGAGCGGCCGGTAGCGGACCGTAATCATTCCCGCCGCCCGCTGGGCGGTTGCCTCGTCACGGGCTACGATTAAGGCGATGGGTTCACCCCAGTAGCGAACTTTGTCTTTCGCCAAGGGCGGGCGGTCTTCTATCACGTCGCCGGTAAGAACCGACACATCGTCCCCGGTGATTACCGCCTTGACGCCGGCGATTTGTTTCGCTTTCTCGGTGTCAATACTCAGAATGTGGGCGTGGGCTTGTCGGGCGGGAACCACAACGGCATGCCAGGTGCCGGGAATGGTCAAGTCATTGGTGTAGCGAGCTCGTCCACTAACTTTGTTGCGGGCTTCTTTTCGCTGCACACTGGTTCCGATAATGCTCATTCCGTACCTCCCGCTTTATCATTCTTTAGTGGACCGCGAGGGTAGTTTTTCTCAGTGAGGCCTATTCTATGTGGGGCTAGTTCCCTAGCGGATTGTGACACCCGTGGTATCATAGAACCGTTCAACAACGGATGATTTTCAGCCAATGGGGTGGCCGCGTGAAAATACAGGTAGTGGGTGTGGATTACCGCAACGCGCCTTTGGCGGTGCGCGAGCGTCTGGCCCTGGGAGGGGACTTGATGGCTCGGGCTTATCAGTCATGGGCCGATATCCCTGGACAAACAGGGGTTGTGGTGCTATCTACCTGTAATCGGACCGAGACTTATTTTTCTGGTGATGTGCTCTTGCGGGAGGTGCAAGAGTGGTGGCAAAAGCTGGCAGGGTTGACCCATGCGGAAATGCTTCCGTTCCTGTTGTTCCGCCAGGATGGTGAGGCGGTGCGGCATTTGATGGAGGTCGCGTCGGGGATAGATTCCATGGTTTTGGGAGAAACAGAGATTTTGGGGCAGGTGAAGGCGGCCTATTTGGCGGCGCAGCAAGCGGGCCGGGCGGGGAATTTGCACCGTCTCTTCCAGTATGCGCTGCGGGTGGGTAAGCGCGCTCGCAGCGAAACCGAAATTGGTCGAAACGCGTTGTCTTTTGGTCATGTGGTGGTCGAATTGGCGACCAAGGTTTTTGGCACCTTAAAGGATCGCAAAGCCCTGATTGTTGGCGCCGGTGAGACAGCCACTTTAGTGGGGCGGCATTTATCCGCTCAAAAGATGGAATCTATTCTGGTGGTCAATCGGACGCGGGAACGAGGGCAGCGATTAGCTGCTGAAATCGGAGCGAACTGGGCAGGGTTGGACGAACTGGCTCCCTCCCTGAGGCACGCCGATGTCATTGTTTCTTGTACAAGTTCTCCCACCCCCCTTATTACCCGTGAGATGGTGGCGCAAGCTTTAAAAGGACGCCGGCACCCGTTTCGATTCTTTTTCGATATGGCCCTTCCGCGCGATATCGACCCCGAGGTGGCTCATTTAAGCCAGAGTATCTTTCTTTATGATATTGATGACGTCACCGCGGTTGTTGAGGCGAATTTAAATAAGCGCCAGCGGCAGATACAGAAGGTTAAGAAGATGGTCCTTGATGAGGGGCGAGCTTTTATGGAAGAAATGGATATTAGCCGTGCGGGGTCTGTCATTCAGTCGTTGCGGGAAAAGGCGGAAAGCATTCGCCAAGAAGAGCTGGATAAGGCTCTTCATCGTCTCCCCAATCTTTCGGAAGCAGAGCGGGCTATTGTGTCTGATACCACCCGGCTTATTCTCAACAAATTTTTAAACGACCCCATGATGTCCATTCGCGATTGGTCGCGCGACGATCAGAAGATCCGCTATTTGGACGCGGTTCGGGAGTTGTTTCGGTTGGGCGACGATAAGGTTGAGGTGGCCCCGGACGGTGGGGCAGCGACGTCTCGGAGTTAGGAAAGCGGAGGACGCGGTGGGGGAGTGGCTGTTAGCACTAACATTTTTTGGGTATCTAGCCGCGGCGGTATTGGCGGTGGCGGAGTTGTACGCTTCTAAACTTGCCAAGTCGGTGGTTTTCGGGGCCTGGGTAGGATTTTCCGCTGAGACTCTGTGGCTTGGCCAATATCTTTGGATCCATCTGCCCGGAGGTTCGGTCAGTTTTTTGTTGTGTTTGGCGGCTTCCGTCTGGGTGGCGGTGGGCTTTTATTTGACGGTGGGGCGACGTCGGGGTTGGAGCATGGCCGGGGCATTTTTGTTCCCCATAGGATTTCCCGTGTGGTTTTTCGCGCAAGTAGGGATATCGCACCGATGGGGCGGCCCTTTTCTGGGAGCGCCGACATGGGTTGTCATTAATGGGCTTGCAATCGCCGCCAGTGTCGCATTCTTTTTGCTGCTGGCTGTTTTCGCCATCATGTATACCGAAAAGGAGCGGGAACTGAAGCAAAAGCACGTGCGTTTGTTTTACTATCAGTTACCAGCCCTGAATGCTATGGATGGCTGGATGGCTCGGATGCTGGGGATTGGATGGCCCTGGTTTACGGCGGCCTTGCTGCTGGTGGCAATCGCCCGCCAGGCTTCGGCACTCGCCAGGTGGCCGGACGCTTGGCACTTGCTGGGAGCATTGCTTGTGTGGGTCATATACGGAGTGCTCTTTTGCGGCCGCTTTATCTGGCACTGGCCGGGGCATCGCGCCGCGGTTGGCAGCATGTTGGCGTTCCTCGGCGTGTTGGCGAACTTTTTTGCTTTTGATTTGATGGGGGTCGCTCATCCCGGTTTTTGGTGAGCAGAGGCTCCAGTGACGGGGTGGAGGGATTATATGGCGCTTATTAGGATTGGCACTCGCTCCAGTCAATTGGCCATGGCACAGGCCGATCTGGTGGCGCAGGTGCTGCGGGGAAAAGGCTATGACGCAGAACTAGTTGCGATTGAGACTCGCGGGGATCAAGTACAGGACCGCGCTCTCCATCAAATTGGGGGCAAGGGGCTTTTCACGGAGGAGTTAGAGCGCTCGCTGTTATCGGACGCGATCGACATTGCCGTACACTCTTTGAAAGATTTGCCCACGGAATTGCCGTCCGGTTTGACGATTGGCGCCTATGCCTTGCCGGAGGACCGCCGCGACGTTTTGTTGTCCTCCGGTTTGGGGGTGGCGGCATTGCCGCCGGGAGCGGTGGTGGGAACATCCAGTCTTCGCCGCACGGCGTTCCTCAAAGCCATGCGCGCGGACTTAAAGGTCAAACCCGTCCGTGGAAATCTGCAAACGCGGGTGAAAAAGTGGCGCGCCGGCGAGGTAGACGCCTTGCTTTTGGCGGCGGCAGGGGTTTTGCGGATGGGGTGGGGCGACCTGGTGAGCGAGCTCCTCAATCCAGAACTTATGGTGCCAAGCCCTGGTCAAGGAATTTTGGCGGTGGAGGTCGCCAGTCATCGCCAGGATCTTGCCACGGTCATCGCTGCTCTGAATGATTCTAACGCCGAAACTGCGGCTGTGGCGGAGCGGGCGGTTATGCGGGAACTGGGCGGAAGCTGTCAAGTGCCTCTGGGAGCCTTCGCGGAATGGACTTCCCCCGACTCTTTAATCTTGCGCGCGCAAGTCGCCTCTTTGGATGGGACCCGCATGTTGCGCGGTGAGGTGCGGTTTTTGCCGGCCGACGCGTTAACGGCGGGGTTGTCTTTGGGCCGGGATCTGAAACGCCAGGGGGCATTGCGGTTGATTGAAATCGCGGGGGGGTGAAGGATTGTTAACGATTGTGGGTGGAGGGCCTGGCGAGGCCGGTTATCTTACGGAATCGGCATTAAGCGCCTTGGAAAGGGCATCCGCTATATTTGTCGAGCCGGAGGTTCGACCCGCTTTAGGGGATCGGCAAGAATGGTTGGATAAGGTACAAACCAAACCGCCGCCGCGCGTTGCTTTGGGTCGGTTTGATGAAATCGAAGCGGTGTGGCTGGTGCCGGGGACACCCTCTTTGTACCCGCCGGTAGGTGAGTGGATAGGGGAATTAAGTCCGGAGGAATGGCAATACATAGAGATTATCTCCGGTGTTTTGGCCAGCAGTACCGCCTTGGACAAAGGGGGAATTTTTTTGCCTCCCCGCCATGCCGTTGTTCTTCAGGACGAGAATGAAAACCTCCTATTATCGTGGCGCAACCATAAATGGGAAGGAGAATGGATGCGGCGGGCGCTGGATTGGTCCAAGTCTCGCCCCATGAGCGGGCGCCATATCATTTTGCTGCGTTCGTCCGCCCGCATGTCCCGGGTGGTGCGTTGGTTTGAGAACTGGGGAGCCGTAGCGGAGATGGTTCCGGTTTCCCGATTGGCGGAAGCGGACAATTATGAGGTGGTTGATACCGCCATTCGCCGGTTGAACCGTTATGACTGGATGATTTTGACCAGCGGGGAAGCGGTATCTTACTGGTTTCGGCGCATGTACCAGCTGGGAGTGGATGTGCGGCAAATACGAGCCAAGATTGCCGTGGTGGGTCCGGAAACGGCCATGGCGGTTCGGGAACAGGGTTTGGTGCCGGAATTGATGTCCACTACCGATTATAGTCAGGAAGGAATGGCCCGCGCCTTTGAGGAGGTGCCTCTCCGTGGCGCCCTCGTTTTGTTTGCCGGTGGGCAGTTGAATCGAAAGTTTTTGGCGGATGAGCTGCGCGGACGGGGGGCGTTGGTGGACGAAGTGGTGCTGTATCATAATGTGTTGGTTCCCTTGCCTCTGTCACTCCACCACGCGATCCGCGCCGAACGGCCCGATGCCATTCTGTTTACCGCGTCTTCCCAAGTGGAATATCTGGTCGAACAGCTATCGCTGGATGATCGCCGCCATCTTTCTCATATTCCCGCGTTTTCAATTGGCCCCTTAACCACCCGGACATTGCGACATTATGGAGTGGAGCCGGCGGGTGAGGCGGCCCAGCCATCTTTACGGCTCTTGGCGGAGCGGGTGCGAGATTACTATCAAGCGTCTTCTTCCGGCAATTAATATAATGGGGTAAAGGAGGGGTAGCATGTTTCCCCGTGAAAGGCCGCGCCGCCTCCGCGCCAGTCTGGCCATGCGGCGGCTGGTGGCGGAAACCCGACTGTCGTCGGATCAGCTTATTTACCCGGTTTTCGTTAAACATGGGCATGGGCGCCAAGAGGGCATCAAGTCCATGCCGGGGATTTTCCAATGGTCGGTCGATACCCTGGTGCCGCATTTACAGGAGGCGTATCGTCAAGGGGTGCGGGCCTTCTTGCTGTTTGGCATCCCTCATGCCAAAGATGAGTTGGGTAGTGAGGCGTATTCCTCCGAAGGCGTGGTGCAGGTGGCCCTGCGAACCATTCGCGAGGCTCTCCCGGATGCTCTTCTGATCGCGGATTTATGTTTATGCGAGTATACCAGTCACGGACATTGCGGAGTGATAAAGGGCGGGGGGGTCGATAATGACGCCACCTTGGAGCTGCTCGCCCGTGCCGCGGTGGCGCAAGCCCAGGCCGGAGCTGATATTGTGGCTCCCTCCGATATGATGGATGGCCGCGTGCTGGCGGTTCGTACGGCACTGGACCAGGCGGGATTTGAGTCAAAGGCCATTATGTCGTATGCCGCCAAATATTCGTCTGCGTTCTATGGGCCGTTTCGGGAAGCGGCGGAAAATTCTCCCGCCTTTGGGGATCGCCGCACCTATCAAATGGAACAACGACGC
>JAJYTS010000033.1 GCA_021792935.1 Bacillota bacterium
CATCACCGCCACCGGCAGGCCTACGAGTGCGCTGCGCCCGACCACCACCGCCCGCCGCCCGCTAATGGGAACCTCATAAAAGGATAATAAATCCATAATGCCAATGGCTGTGCAGGGCCGCAATCCAGGCTGATTTCGCATCAGCGCCCCTTGACTCACCCGTGTTAATCCGTCGACGTCTTTAGCCGGGTTAATCCGTTCCACGAGTGACCGAGCATCTAGGTGAGGCGGAAGAGGCATCTGCACCAAAATTCCATGAACGGCCGCATCGTCATTCAACCGGTCCACCAGTTCCAGCAATGCTTCTGTACTGATTGCGGCGGACGGGCGATGTTCGAACGATTGTATCCCCAGTGCTAAAGCCGCCTCATGTTTCCGTTTCACGTAAATGGAGGAGGCAGGATCGTCACCTACCTGCACAACCGCCAAACCCGGCACCCGGCCACTCTTTTCCCGCTCGAGAGCCACATCACGCTTTACCCGCTCGCGCACAGCCTGCGCGGGCGGCTTACCCGCCAATCGTTGGGCCATAGTGTTCACGGCGCCGCCTTTTGCCCATGGTCAAGGGAAAACGCCGCTGCCCCCTTTCGTGGTCAATGTTATTTATCCCGAGATCGCTGAAGCGGTGGATGCGCGCCAGGCGTCAAGACCTAAATAGGCGACCCCAATGGCGTTATCTCGGCTCCAATCCGGCTCGGCGAACCACACCCGCCACTCAGGACCAGGCAACAGCTCGCCTAGACGCTGGCGCAAAAAAGTATTGGCGGCCACGCCCCCGATCACTAAAAGGTCTCCCGTGGAAGCAACCCGCTTAAGGAGCGCAACCAAGCTTTGAGCAATGGATTCCATCATGCCGCGGGCCACCCGCGATCCGTCTATCCCTTCAGAAATCGCGCGTTCCGCCGCCGACTCCGGTCCCGAGAAGCTGGTCCACCAACGGCCTTCTTTTAGGCGGGGGCGACTCCAGGGCAGAGCATATGCAGCGGGCGCGGAAACAATCATTCCGTCCAGAGAGGGGCCGGCAGGGAAACTTAAGCCTAAGAGGACCCCCACCCGGTCCACAAATTGCCCCACGTACAAATCATCGCTGCCCCCGAGAATTTCTATGGCTAACCGGGGACCTTGGGGAACCACCCGCAATAGCTCGGTGGTGCCTCCGGATAAGTGAAACGCAAAAAAGGGCGTCTCCCCGGGGAGCCCGCTGCCCGCTAAACCAGCGCGGATATGACCTTCCTGATGTGTGGTGCGCAATAGGGGGACTCGCTTGCAGGCGGCCACGCTGCGGGCGACCGCCTCTCCCGCTAAAAACGGTGGCAAATAGGAGTCTGGGGTGGGGCGAGGCGCTACCGAGACTGCCACCCAGGCCAAATTCCGGTCATCCAATGGCGCCATCACGTCCTCCACCAAGCCGGGAAGATTTTGCACGTGGGCAAACAAGGCATCGCTAGGCCGCAAGCCCCGCGCGCCCTGAGGAACCTCCAAAACGCGGCGGGCTTGATGCCATTGCCCTGAGGTACGCACTACGGCCACCGAGGTGGTATAGGCACTACAGTCAATTCCCAAAACCCAAGGATCATGGTCGATCGCGATCACCTTCCGGTCGCACCTTTTCCGCGATAGCGCCTAAAACCCCGTTAACAAAGCGCTTGGCTTCATCCGTGCTATAGACCCGAGCCAATTCCAAGGCCTCGTCGATAACGACAGAAAGAGGAACGCTTTGCTCCCATACCATTTCATAGCATCCAAGACGTAAAATATTGCGGTCAATAGGGGGCATGCGCTGAATGCGCCACTCGCGGGCGGCACCGCCAAGCCATTCATCAATTTGTTCCCGATTAGAAACCGTTCCCTGCACCAGTTGGCGCGCATAATCTCCATCCGCCATCGAGGCGCCCGCTAACGTGCGATCCAACACAACCGTCAGCGGCGCCCCGGCGACATCATGCTCATACAGCACTTTCAACGCTAGCTCCCGCGCATAATGACGTGCCACGCGATTCCTCCCCGTCTTCCCTCTCGCTACCGCGCACTCTGGTCGTCCGGGGGGAACGACACCCCTTGAATGTGGATATCAACGCTTTTCACATCAAGACCAGTGGCTCGTTCCACTTCCATCTTGACCCGTTCCTGCATGTGCTGGGCAACCTCCGGGATGCGTACCCCGTAGCGCACCACCACATTGATGGATAGGGCTATCTCGCGGCCTGACACCTCAAGGTGAACGCCACGAGTACCCGACCGGCGCCCTAACATATCACCCAAACCAGCCGCCAAGTTCCCGCCTAAGTCTGACACGCCGTCAATCCCCAAGGCAGTCCTAGCGGCGATCTCACCAATCACATCGTAGGTAATGTGGATGCTCGGCAGGGCCGGCACCAAGCCCGCCATACTGCCCTCTTCCATCCAGCTTCCCTCCTTTAGGCTCCCTTAAACCGTTCAGCAAGAAAGTTGATGTGGATATTGCCGCGCCGAAATTCGGGGTCGGCCATGAGCTGTTGATGCATGCCGATGGTGGTCTTAACCCCTTCAACTTGAAACTCGTCCAAGGCACGCGCCATACGCTCAATGGCTTCCTCGCGATCACGGCCCCAAGTCACTAATTTCGCCAGTAGCGAGTCATAGTAAGGCTGAACCTCATATCCTGCCTGAGCCGCGGCATCCACCCGCACCCATGGCCCTCCCGGCTCTTTCCAAGTTGTGACCGTGCCGGGGCTGGGTCGAAACTGCAATTGCGGATCCTCCGCATTTATCCGGCATTCCACACTCCATCCCCGGAATTCCACCTGGTCTTGGGTAATGCTTAACGGCAAGCCTGCGGCAACCCGAAGCTGCTCTTTTACGATGTCGACTCCGGTGATGGACTCCGTGCACGGGTGCTCCACCTGCACTCGAGTATTCATCTCCATAAAGTAAAACGCTCCGGAGGAATCCAGCAAAAACTCCAGAGTTCCCGCGCTTTCATAGTGAACCGCCTTGGCGGCGCGGGCCGCGGCCTCACTCATACGGGCCCTCAAGTCCGGCGTCATCGCGGCCGATGGAGCTTCCTCCAGCACCTTTTGCCGGCGCCGCTGCAATGAGCTTTCCCGCTCTCCCAACGTCACCACATTGCCGTGCTTGTCCGCCAACACCTGTATTTCAATGTGGCGGGGATTAATGAGGTACTTCTCTAAATACACGTCCCCCTGGCCGAAGGCGGATTTTGCCTCGCGGCTGGCCCGTTCCAAAGCGTCGGCTAGTCCCTCGGCGTCTTGCACGATGCGAATCCCTCGGCCTCCGCCGCCGAAGGATGCTTTTACCAGCACAGGATAGCCAATGCTATCCGCCACCCGCTTCGCCTCTTCCACATCGCTCACCGTGCCGTCAGTTCCCGGCACCACCGGAACCCCGGCCTCCGCCATTAATTTGCGGGCTCCGGCCTTCACCCCCATTTGCTGAATAGCGGTAGCGGGGGGTCCAATAAATGCCAAGCCCCAGGTTTCGCAAATGCGGGCAAAATGATCGTTCTCCGACAAAAAGCCATAGCCCGGGTGTATGGCTTCCGCGCCGGTATGCACTGCCGCATTGATGATGTTGGGAATATGTAAGTAGCTCAGCGTTGATTGCGCCGGGCCGATGGGAAACGCCTCATCCGCGTATTGTACGTGCGGCGCGTCCTTATCAGCCTCGGAGTAAACCGCCACCGTTTTAACCCCGAGCTCTTTAGCCGCCCGCATGACGCGGATGGCAATTTCACCACGATTGGCCACCAAAATCTTTTTGAACACCGAGCAACCTCCCTTTCTTCCACTGATTAATAGACCATAAGCCCGGGGAGATGTCTAGGGGGACACCAGGTGCCCCCCTTTTGGCGTCCATTATGACTTGGGCAAGATCACCACATTTTCTGGGGGCAATCCTGTCACCACCGTGGCCGTGTCCGCAATCTTGGCGATCTGGCGGGAATCTAACTCAACGCCCCCCACCATCACCACCACCTCGCGGCTAGTCACCGTAGCCGCCGACAAGGGAAACCCGCGCCCCGCCAGCAAACCCTCAATTTGCGCTTCTTGCTTGAGTTCCCGGGTATCGTCCACCATGGTGTGGGCCGCCTGATCGCGGGCGGTCTTGGAAATTTGACTATTCCCGGTTAAGGCCTTTAACGTGGCAATCTCTTTTGACATCAGCTGATCACGATTCATGCGAAAATTGGTAAAGTAGTTCTCCAGTTTGGTCAGATGCTGGCGAGTCTTTGCCGTCACGGTGTTGTTGGCCGAGACGGCCATCCCCGGATTCACCCGATGATATACCACATAGCCCAGCAGCACCGCCAACACCGTGACAAAGGCCGCAAACCGCACGACTTGGGAACGCTTCACAACAATCCTCCTCCCCCAATTTCCTAATTGGGCAACACCAATACCTGATAGGCTTGAATTTGAAGCAGGGTCTGCGCCGCTTGCGACAATTCCATGCGGAGGGCTGGTCTGGCTGCCGATGGGGTGACAATCACAACCCCACCCACCGCCGGACCAATTTGGTCAAATGGCACCACCGTTTGGCCACTACTGGTGGAGACCACCACTGGCTCCGCCCCTTGACCCACCCCGGAGCTGTTCACATACTGCGACTGAATACTGCGGGTTAATGTCAAAGCCACCGACACATTCTTCACTCCGGGAATCTTGACCAATATCTCCCGCATTTGCGCGGCAATCTGATTTTGCTGCCGCTGCAAAGCCTCTAAGCCCGCCTTGGGAGCCCGAGAGCCATGGGTAGAAGGCGGAGAGGGCCGCGGGATGCCAAAACTCCCCACCCCCAGCAACAAGATTCCCAGACCACCCACCATCACCAACCGGGTTAGCGTCTTGCGATCGTGACTAATAAATTTGTTCCACCACTCGCGATAGTCCGCCATGATTCCTTCTCGACCTCCTTATCCGCCAGTGCCCCGGCGCGCCTTAGCGCATGCGTCCTTCTCGAATGCTTACATCCAGGGGAGGGCTCTTCCCCATGGTGACGGTGAGCGCCGCTTTCAAGTAGTGGTTCACGCGCGTTGGTTTCAAAGAACCTGTATCGACGACTTCAGCCGTCACAACCTCCCCTGGCCCTAGGGTCAAACGGCAGGCTTTTATTCCCGGCATGCTCAGAACAATCGCCTGTGCTTGACGCAATTCCTCCATAGTCACCACTTGATTAAATCCGGCTGGACTGTTGGTCCAAGTGGAGGCTGGCAGCGACACGTTTTTTCCTAATTGGTGTAGCCAGGACCACAAAGGGCTTACCACCGCGGCCAAGATCACCAGACCGACAATCAGGCCGCCGTAACGCTTTAAGTCTCCCTTGGGAAGAATAAAGTCCACAAAATTGCCCAATAGCACCACCACAACCAGTGTTTTAAGCCACGTCCCTAGATCTCCCATCATAGCTGCACTCCATTGCTGGTCCCCACCACCACGGTGACCACCAAAAAGAACATTAAGGCCACCGCACCCGCTAGAGCCATCAGCCATCCCAACGCGGTCGCCATAAGATTCAAGGCTTCCCCTACTCTAGCCACTCCCAAGGGTTCAGAGCCGGCGGCGCCAATGCGATAAAGAATCATCATGGCAAAAAGTTTAAGCAGGGGAAATGACACCAGGGTGATAATGGCAAGCGCGCCAAACATGGAGACGGCGTTTTTTAATACCAGTGACGAGCCCAGCACGACCTCCATGGCGTCGGAAAACATCTTTCCAATGACCGGGACAAACGTATTAGCAAGAAACTTCCCGGCCCGCAATGACACACCATCTGCCACGGAGCCGGCCGCCCCCTCTATTGCCATAACACCGAGAAACAGCGTCATAAAGCCCCCCAACAAGGTGAGCCCGACTTGGCGCAGCAACCCCCCCAAAGTCCGCAGGGAAAATGTCGGCAGCCATACCGAGACCAGTTCAATGAGAGTGGCCATCAATACCAGGGGCAATACCCAACGTTTGGTAAGCACCGCCACCAGATTAGTCACCAACAACATCAAGGGATGAAATATTCCGGCCGACGCCATGGCTCCGCTTCCCGCCACCAACACCATCAACATGGGAATGAGCGATTCCATAAGGTGCACAAGATTGCCCACCAAGCTTTGAACCAACCCCAGGGCGACGGCGAAGGAATGCACAGCCACCAGCACCAGCGCCGATACCACCACAATATGGGCGAGCCCGGCCACCCCCGCCTTGTCTCCCCCTTCAAAGGCGTCGCCCAAGCGCGACAATAAGGCCGCAAGAACGGTGAGCAAGAAGATAATCCCCAACACCCGCGTTTCCGCGCCCAAATCTCCTAATAACGCCGATCCTAAGCGCGACAGCAATACGGTGGGGTCTAGAGGCAATTTGTGATGCAAAAGGCTTTGAGCCAGTTGCCCGATGGTGGGAAGCGGTGGAGCGTGACTTCCCTGAATCATGGCGTTAATCTCCCGCTCCAATCCTTGCGTATTGAGCGACTGAATCTGTTGATTAACCATGTGGGATACACTCTCCGCACGGGCAATGGCGGGCATGGTGACTCCCAGCACGAGCGCCGCCATGATCACCGGCCACCGTTTCACACCATGTCCCCCTTCCTAGGACGGGATTAGCTTGAGCACCGTTTGCGCGATGCTGGCGATTAACGGTATCGCCAGCATCAAAATGGCAATTTTACCCGCTAGCTCCACTCGTAGCCCCGTTCCCGCCTCACCGGCATCCCGGGCAAGCTGCGCCACAAAAACCGTTAGATAAGAAATGCCGACCACCTTCAATAGAAGCGTCAAAAACCGGGCTGGAATTCTGGCTAGTTCGGACACATGTACAATGGCGGCGACCACTTGCCCTACATCGGGGAGAATCAGGAGGAGCAAAGCCGCGCCCACGCCCACGCGCAATATGACGCCCAGCTCGCTGCGTTCCTCCCGGATAACCACCAGCAGCACGGTTGCCAGCAGTCCTAGGCCCACCACCCGCATCAAGGCCAACACCCGGTGTCCCCCTTACAGGTTGAACATGGTGCGCACTGACTGAAACAATTGCGCCACTTCATTCAGAACCATCAAAAATCCGATGGCGATGCCGGCCAAGGCGACCAATTGCCCCCACTCCTTGCGGTCAAGCCGCTCAAGCACGCTATAGGCTACCGTGACCAAGATTCCGATTCCGGCCAACTTGAAAATGAGGTCAACGCTTGGCATGCTTCCACTCCTCGTTACAACGCCATAATCACCACCATGACACCTGCCGCGCTAATCATCACGGGAAACAATCGGCCATCTTTTGCCAATCGTACGCGCGCCTCCCCCATCAGCCGCTCCAGATCCGCCCGCGCCGCGATTAAATGATCACGTTGGAAACTCGCCTCCGATGCGCCCAGCACTTGTCCTAAGGCGGTCAGAGCCGCCCGGTCATCCTCCCAAACCCCCGCTTGTCGCCGCAACAAGGCATCCCAGGCCTCACGAAAGTTCGTATCTGGCTTTTCCAATTCCCGGGAAAGCTCCACCATCGCTCCCTGCAAATGGGGCAATCCCCGCGATGCCTCCTGCAATGCCTTCCCCAATGGGAGACGGCGCCATTCAATCAAAGGGGCCAAGTGGCGTAACAGGCGCTGCCACTCCTCCAACGTGGACACCCGCAATTGATAGGGGTGGCTAGCCATCCGCGAAACACCCAACGACGCCAATATTTCCAAGGCGCTACCCACAACTTTCAACACCATCATGGAAGAACCTGGGCCGGCAGGGGGGCGGACGCCTGGGTCCATATGCGATCTATGGTGCCGACCAGGGGGTCGCGCCGCAAAAAGACCACCGCGTCAAATATCCCTTGACGCCAAGCCTGGGAAAAGGCGGCCCTTCCCAGCAAATCCTCCGGCGTACGGGCATGGACGGTCGCGATAACCCGCGCACCCGCCTGGCGCGCATGTGCCACCGCCGCTAAATCCTCCTCCCCTCCCAATTCGTCGACCGCCACAATATCAGGACCAAGAGTTCGAATGGCAATTTCAATTCCCGCCGGTTTAGGCCATCCGTCCAGAACATCGGTGTGACATCCCATCTCAAAAGGAGAAATGCCGCTTGCGCCAACACCGGCAATTTCTGAACGCTCATCAATGACTACGACCCGATTTCCCTGATCCGCCAAAATACGCACCAAATCCCGCAGCAAGGTTGTCTTGCCGGCCCGAGGAGGCGCGGCCAAAAGCCAAGACCCCGCTCCTTCCCGCACCCACAACTGGCGCAGCACCGTCTCTCCCACCCCCTTTATTTGCCGGGCCACGCGCATGTTTAATCCCGTGATTTGACGCACCGTCTCCACCTTTCCGCCAGCGATGACGGCCCGACCGGCAATACCCACCCGGTGTCCCCCTGAGATGGTGACGTATCCATGGCGCAATTCATCCACACGGGCGTATAGGGAATGCTCCACCAGCACTTCCACAATTCTCTCAATATCCCCCAGAGATAACCGCGTCGCGACGGACGGGTGGGCCAAGGGCTGATTCCAACTGCCGCCATAGAGATAGACGGGACGGTCCACTCGAAAGCGAATTTCCTCAAGTGTGGATGCCAATGGATGGGGCAAGTCTATCAACGCCTGCCGCCAGGGATTGGGCAGATAACACCAGGGCTCCATCCCGCACCTCCAAAAAGTCTGGAATATCATCCCAGTCTTGATATATCTATGGGACAGGTTGGCCGCTTATGCCCCCGAGAATGAGACAGAGGTGCACCAAAAAGGTCCTTGCTTGAGGCAAGGACCATCTCGTTTAGGAATCATGCGCGGCGTCAGTGGATGTTATTCGAATAACTGCTCGGTCTCATTTTTATCCCACCCGGAATCGCCGTTCTCCTCGTCAACCACGAGGCAGTCCTCATCCGCGTCAAAAACAATATTGCCGCAATGGGGACAAGTGAGCTGCACGCCATCTTGACTAAAAAGGGCTTCATTATAAGAGGACTCCAATTCGCATACGGGGCACTCCAATTCGATATAAGGAATTTCCTGGTCGTCATCACCACCGTCGAAAGACTCGATTTCTTCGTCCCCTGCATACATCTCCTCTTCCAACGACATCAAATCGGTGTCGATTTCCTCGACATATTCCTCTAATTCGATCTGGTTTTGGCTGACCTCCTCGACCTCCAGCGTCAGTTCGCGAAGCACTTCGACCATATCCGCCATCATTTGCCCTTCGCGCCCCCGCTCTCTTAGGTCAATCCGTTCCACGCGATTCGCCAGTTGAGAAACACGACGCCGCAGTTCCGCCACATGCCCACCTCCTTGTCGCTTTCAACCATAAGCTAACCATTTCACCGCATTTCATACGACAAAAAGAACCGGTGCTGCGGCTGGGCCGCGACTCCGGTCTTATCCAGGCAAGGTCTCAATGAAAAACGGGTTAAGACCGCGCCAATCTTCTAAGCGCGGCCTACATATTGCCCCGTGCGGGTGTCCACCGTAATGAGGGTGCCTTCTTCAATAAACAGGGGCACTTTAATCACCGCGCCGGTCTCCAGTTTCGCCGGTTTGGTGCCGCCTGCGGCCGTGTCTCCCTTAAATCCAGGATCAGTTTCCACGATTAACAAGTCGACGCTGTTGGGTAATTCCACTCCGATGCTGGAACCCTTGAACAAGACCACGTGACACACCATGTTCTCCTTCAGAAAGCGTACTCCATCCCCGATGTCATCCGCCGACAAGCCAATTTGTTCAAAGGTTTCCGTGTCCATAAAGGTGTATTCCTCGCCGCTTTGATACAAGTACTGCATTTCTCTCTTTTCCACGCGCGCGGCCGGGACCCGCTCCCCGGCGTTAAAAGTGCGTTCCACCACGCCGCCGGTTTGTAGATTGCGCAGCTTGGTTCGCACAAACGCGGAGCCTTTTCCTGGTTTAACATGTTGAAACTCAATGACTTGAAACACGACCCCATCCATGTCTAAGGTGACGCCATTGCGAAAATCGTTGCTAGAAATCATCCAAACGCTCCTCATCAAGATTTCGGGAATAAACCCAACATAACATATTTACCTGGACGAGGCTATTCGTGCCAACCGCCAACACTAAGACCGCGCCCCCGGAATCTTGAGCCACAGGCGCGAAACCGTGCCCGGCTGGAGATGGGGGCAATGCCCGCCTATACCGTGCGATGCTTAAACAAAGCGCGAAAGACGGGCCGGTCAAATCCCCTCATGACTGCACTAAAAAAGGACACACTAATCTCGATTTTTGCTGACGTTTAGCTCAAGCCAGGCAAGGGATGACTGCGGGCCATCTCCGTGACCCGTTCGGCGTAGGGTGCCAATTCCTCGCGCGTAGGCGCCAAGACCGCGCCGGCAATGATGTCCGCCAATTGGTCCATATCCTCCAGGCCCAGCCCCCGGGTGGTGACTTGGGGAGTGCCCAAACGAATGCCCGAGGCCACCATCGGTTTTTCCTTGTCAAAAGGGATGGTGTTCTTGTTTACCGTAATTCCCACAATGGCCAACCGCTCTTGCGCCTCTTTGCCGGTAATTCCACTCGCCTTAACATCCACCAGCATTAAATGATTGTCGGTGCCGCCGGAAACCAACCGCAAGCCTCTCTCCTGAAGGCGTTGGGCCAAACGGCGGGCATTGGCCACCAGGGCTTCTTGATATTGGCGGAAAGAAGGCTGCATGGCTTCGTAAAACGCCACCGCTTTCCCCGCGATGGCATGCATCAAGGGACCGCCCTGAAGTCCTGGAAATACGGTCTTGTCAATGGCTTTGGCCCATTTTTCCCCGGTGAGGATAAATCCGCCGCGGGGACCGCGCAGCGTCTTATGAGTCGTTGAGGTTACAAAATCGCTATGGGGAACCGGATTGGGATGCAGGCCAGCGGCCACCAATCCCGCGAAATGGGCCATATCCACCATCAGTAAAGCCCCTACTTCATCGGCAATCGCGCGAAACGCGGCGAAGTCCCACACCCGGGAATAGGCCGAAGCTCCCGCCACAATAAGGCGGGGGCGCACCTTAAGTGCCATGTCGCGCACCTGATCCATATCCAGCCGCTCACTAACGGGATCAACCTGATAATGCTCGGCATGATACAACTGCCCAGAAACGCTCACCGGGCTCCCATGGGTCAAATGCCCTCCGTGACTCAACTCCAGCCCTAAAATGGTGTCCCCCGGCTGCAGCACCGTTAAATAAACCGCGAGATTGGCGGGTGCTCCGGCATGCGGCTGCACGTTGGCGTGGGATGCCCCAAAGAGCGCTTTGACGCGGTCGCGCGCCAGGTCCTCCACGACATCCATGTTCTGGCAACCGCCATAATAGCGGCGGCCGGGATACCCCTCCGCGTACTTGTCGGTCATCACCGACCCCACGGCTTCCCGTACGGCTGGCGATGTCCAGTTCTCAGACGCGATTAACTCGAGATGATATTGCTGGCGCTCCTCTTCTGCCTCGATTGCCGCGAAGACGGCCGGATCAACTTGTTGCAGCGGCGTCATGGCCTTGCTCCCTCCTTAGACTGCTTCCAGCTCAAAATCGGCCGACGAGCGGCACTGGCCTCATCAAACCGGCTCACAACCGTGTGATGAGGGGCCTCATGCAGCAAATCGGCATCCGCGTCAATTTCGCCGTTAATGGCCAGCATGGCTTCGGCAAATCGGTCCAACGTCTCTTTGGATTCCGTTTCCGTAGGCTCCACCATTAATGCTTCATCGACCACCAAGGGGAAATACACGGTGGGCGGGTAAAATCCGTAGTCAATAATGCGCTTGGCCACATCCAAGGCACGACCCCCCCGTCGCTTTTGCTCCGTCAGGGACAGCACAAACTCATGCTTCACCGGGCGAGAATAGGGGCTGGCATAAGCGGAGGCAAGACGCTCCCGCAAGTAGTTGGCGTTGAGAACGGCGGTCTCCGACACGGCCGTGAGTCCGGCAGCGCCGTGAGAGCGGAGATAGGCATAGGCCCGAACCAAGACTCCCACATTTCCGTAAAAGGAGCGCACCTTTCCAATGGATCGGCCGCGTTCATAGTCCCAGCGCAGCCCCTCCTGACCCGAGATAAGCCGCGGATAAGGAAGATAGGGGGCCAACTGGGCTTTAACTCCGACGGGACCCGCACCGGGTCCGCCGCCGCCGTGGGGAGTGGAAAAGGTCTTGTGTAAATTCAAGTGGACCACGTCAAACCCCATGTCCCCCGGGCGCACTTTACCCATGATGGCGTTGGCATTCGCGCCGTCATAATACAAGAGTCCGCCCGCCTGGTGAACAATGGCCGCGATTTCTAAGATATCCTCCTCAAAGAGCCCCAGTGTATTGGGATTGGTCAGCATCAACCCCGCCGTTCCACCGTCCACCAAAGTGCGCAAGGCGGCTACATCCACTCCCCCACGGGCATTGCTGGGCACGACCTTCACCTGGTAACCAGCCATGGCGGCCGTGGCAGGATTGGTGCCATGGGCCGAATCCGGCACCAAAATGGTGCTGCGCGGCTCCCCTTGGTCAGTAAGATAGGCCCGAATCATCAAAATGCCGGTTAATTCCCCATGGGCTCCGGCCGCCGGCTGCAAGGAGACGGCATCCATTCCCGATACCTCTTTTAATCCTTGCTCCAGAACATACAGCAACTGTAGCAACCCTTGCGTGGCATAATCCGGCTGCAAGGGGTGCACATCGGCGAAACCCGGAAGCCCAGCCGCCCAGTCATTCACTTTGGGGTTATATTTCATGGTGCAGGAGCCTAACGGGTAAAACCCCGTATCCACCCCGTAATTTAAGGTCGAAAGCTGGGTATAGTGCCGCACCACGTCATTTTCCGCCACTTCCGGCAAGTCTGGAGGGACAGTACGCAACAAGTCATGAGGAATCTCGACCTCGGGATGAAAAGCGGGCACGTCCTCTTTAGGTTGAAACCGGACGCCGCGACGCCCGGGCCGAGAACGCTCAAAGATTAACGGGACATCCATGCTGACACCTCCTCAACCAATCGGTCGCAATCCGCCTTGGTGCGGCGCTCCGTCACGGCCAACTGCCATAAGTTCTGCCAGGCGGGCTCCCAAATTCCAAGATTCATGCCCCCCAACAACCCCTTTTCAAAGAGATGATGATTCAGGGCATTGATGTCGCCCGGCACCCGCACGGCGAATTCATAAAGGAATGGTTGATCCCCCGATGCTCGTAGGATGCCAATGGCCCCCAGTTGATCCGCCAGATAATGGGCCATTTGGCTGGACAGGGTTGCCACTTCGGAAAGCCCTTGCGGTCCCACAAGCGCCATGTAAATAGTGGCCATCAACGCATTTAACGAGTGGTTAGAACAAATGTTGGAGGTCGCCTTTTCCCGGCGGATATGCTGTTCGCGCGCCTGTAAGGTCAGCACGAATCCCCGCCGCCCCTGGGCATCTTTAGCCATACCCACCAGACGGCCAGGCATCTTGCGCACCAGGTGCTCCTGCACCGCGAAAAACCCCAAGGTGGGTCCGCCATAGCCCAAATGATTCCCTAACGGCTGCCCTTCTCCCACCACAATATCTGCCCCCATTTCCCCGGGGGGCTTGAGCAAGGCGAGCGCTACCGGGTCGACCGCCACAATGGCCAGCGCCCCACATTGATGAGCGGCATCAATGGCCCGTTGCACATGAGTAATGGTTCCCAGCATATCGGGATACTGGATCACCAGAGCCGCCACCTCTTCTGTCAACACCGTGTCCAGACTCTCCAGGGAATCCGCCACCACGAGTTCCGCGCCCCGCGCCTTAAGGTAAGTGGCGACGACTTGCCGGCTGTCGGGATGCACCCCACGTAAGGCCACCACCCGCTTTCGCCGGGGCGATTGCGCCAACGCCAGCAAAGCGGCTTCACCCACGGCCGAGGCTCCGTCATACATGGAGGCCTGAGCCGCATGAGTTCCGGTCAGGGATTGAATCATGCTCTGAAATTCAAAAATTGCCGCCAAAGTGCCTTGAGAGAGTTCGGCCTGATAAGGGGTGTAC
Organism: Bacillota bacterium; assembly: GCA_021792935.1. Classification (GTDB taxonomy): domain Bacteria; phylum Bacillota; class Sulfobacillia; order Sulfobacillales; family Sulfobacillaceae; genus Sulfobacillus_B. Next base: position 13,956 of record JAJYTS010000033.1, read on the forward strand.
GACGTAATGAATTCACCACGGCTGGCCAGGGCACCCACGACCGCGGGGATAAAGCGGTCATAATAGCCACCGCCCAAAAAACTCGGCATCACATTCGCATTAACGGTGTGGTCCGCCAAGTCAGCCAAATGTTGGCTCAGCTCCATTTCCGCCAGCGCCGGCGGCAAATTTAAGGGGCGAGAAAGCCGCGCTTGGACTGGAATGTCGTCAAACAGAGCGTCCAACGATCCCACGCCCAACGTATCCAGCATTGCCGAGACTTCATCCGGAGTGTGAGGTATGTATCTCAATTATTTTCCTTCAACCTCTTTCTCATATTCTTCACGGGAAAGAACCTCGCCCGCGACCGCGTCGTCCAGCCGAAAAATCCATCCCTCTCCATAAGGGTCCTGATTGATTAGCTCCGGCTTGTCGAGAAGCGACTCATTGACTTGACTTACCCGCCCCGACGCAGGGCTGAACAAATCAGAAACCGACTTGACCGACTCAATCACGCCTATGGCGTCTCCGGCGTTCACGGTGGCCCCCACTTCCGGCAGTTCCACAAAAACCACATCGCCCAGGGAGTCCTGGGCGAACGCCGTAATTCCCACCCGTCCCTCCTGATCGAGCCATTCATGATCCCTGGTGTATTGCAAATCATCCGGAAAGTGCATCGTCACGACCCCTCTCTCCAAAATTAACTTTGCGCAGGCCTGCGATAAAACGGCGTTTTGACTACTGTGGCGGGGATCTCCCGTCCCCGCACTTGCACATACAGAGGAGTGCCTATCTTAGCGAGCTCCACATTGACGAGGGCGAGGGCAATCGCATGGTCTAAGGTAGGCGATTTAGTGCCAGAGGTAATCTGTCCGATTTGGGGACCGGCCGGTACCGCCACAACCGGGTACCCCGCCCGGGCAATTCCACCCTCCACCGTCAACCCCACGGTGCGGCGCTTCAACCCTTGGGCCTTCTGATTCACGAGGGCGGCCTTGCCCACGAAATCATCCTTATTCAATTTGACGAAAGGTCCCAGACCGGCCTCCAAGGGCGTAATCTCTTGCGACAGTTCATGCCCATACAAAGGAAGCCGTGCCTCAAGTCTCAGGGTGTCTCGAGCGCCCAGCCCCACCGGTTGAGCCCCTAACTCCAACACCTTTTCCCAGATAGCGAGCAATACCTCGTTGTCCGCATAGAGTTCAAATCCGTCTTCACCGGTGTAACCGGTACGCGACACCAAAACCCGGGATGTGCCCCATAGCATGTGACGGGCATGGTAATAGACCAAGTCTGATAAATTAAAATCCACCAATTGCTGCACCAGGGAGGGCGCCAGAGGTCCTTGAACGGCGATTAGGCCCATTTCCTCACTCATGTCGCGCAACTCGACGTCTGGATAATGGGTCGCCACTTCTCTTACCCATTGCCAGTCCTTTTCAATATTACTGGCATTAACCACAAGCATAAAGCGGTGGGGTTCCAATCGATAAATCAATAAGTCATCTATCGTGCCTCCGTCGGGGTAGCACATGGGGGTATATAAGGCTTGACCCACTTCCAGCGCCGACGGTTGATTTGTCACCAAATAATCGAGAAAAGCACCTCCATTTTCTCCCCAGACCAAGAATTCCCCCATGTGACTCACATCAAAGGCGCCAACCTTTTGTCGGACAGCCGCATGTTCCTGAATTATGCCAGACCCGTACTCAATCGGCATCAAAAAACCGCCAAATTCCATCATTTTTGCCCGTTGTTGGCGATGCCACGATGTTAAAGGCGTTTCTCGCATGAGGCACCTCTTTTCTACAATCCAGGCTCATGATATCGCTTCCGAACATCCGGCACAACGCTAAACCCGCAGCTCCTCCAATACATCGCGGACCAGTTCAGGCTCTATGTTCGGCACTAATCGAGGCTCCCCTACCCGCTCCAGCAACACCCAGGTCAACCCGCTCGCCCTGGACTTCTTGTCCCGGTGAAGCTGTTCCCAGATCTGGGAGAACTCCACCACCGGCATCGTTACGGGAAGCCCCCAGTGCCCCAGCCAATCTCGGATTTTCCACCGCACCTGCTCCGACAGTCCCAGTAGTCGTTCGGAAAGGCGCAGGGCAGCCAACGTGCCCAATCCCACCGCCTCTCCGTGGGTTAAGGTTCCGTACCCCAAAAGATTCTCCAAGGCGTGGCCAATAGTATGTCCGAGATTGAGAAACATGCGAGGGCCGGCTTCGTACAGATCGCGATTGACCATGTCAACCTTAATCTTGGCGCACGCCTTAATCACCAGCTCCCAATCACCTACTTCCCCCTCTTTTAATGAAAGTTGATCCAACGCGTCATAAAGCCACCCGCCCACTAAGAGCGCCGACTTGACGATTTCCCCTATCCCCGCTCGCCACTGGCGAAGCGGCAATGTCGACAAAAACCGGGAATCGATGGCCACCAATTCAGGTAGGTGAAAAGACCCTACCAAATTCTTTCCCCATGGCGTGTTGACTCCTACTTTACCGCCGATAGCGGCATCCACCTGCGCCAAAAGCGTGGTAGGAACGGCGGCCCAGGCAACTCCCCGCAAATAGGTGGAAGCCGCGTATCCCACCAGGTCGGTGCAGACTCCGCCTCCTAAGGCAACCACCATAGCGTCGCGGCTGGCCCCAGCTTTTCCAAGCCATTCATAGATTTCATAAACTTGCGCGAGTGCCTTGCTTTCCTCACTGAGTTGCACTCGGTGCGACGCCTTGACATTTATTCTCGCGGCCACCTCATCGACCCAGTGATCTAGACGCGCATCCGCAATCAAGAAGCGTGGCTGCTGCCGTTGACTAAACCAGTCCGGCCAGGTGTCCGCGAATACGATATGCGAGCACCATTCCTTCGCGACCGTGATGGCAAGTCCGCCGTCGTCTTCGCGCCAGATATCCCCCATCATTCTCCCCCTCCAATGCCGCGGCGCGCACCGCCGAACATGGCCGTGCTCTCCGGCAACACCGTAAATAAAACTCGAGGTCCTAAGGCCATCAGAAAGTCCGGTTAAAACTGTACCGACACCAGAGAGCCGTAGTCGTGGGCAGGCTCCCCAATAACGGGTCCTTGGCGGCATGAGCGCCCCTCATCCGCCAAGCCACGGTTCGGTGCGCACTGCGTGAGAATAGGGTTCGGTATGACGGACCCACATCTTGGCGACACATCCCAGTCGCCCCTCTACCAGAACACCGCCTAAAAACGCCCGGGATGCCGGCTACGATTTTGCTGGCCCTTCCAAGAATTTAGAACTGGCATGTTGTCTCGCGCCAGATTTGGACACGCTGCCGAATCTCGTCAAGGCTGTCTCCGCCAAATTTTTTCAAGACAGCATCCGCAAGAACATGCAAGACCATGGCCTCGCCAATTACCACCGCCGCCGGAACGGCTGTGACATCCGAGCGTTCCACCGCGGCCGCGAAAGGTTCTTTACTGTCAATATCAAACGAACCTAAAGGAGACATTAAAGTGGATAACGGCTTCATTCCCACGCGCACAATGAGTGGCATACCCGTGCTAATCCCACCCTCGAGGCCACCGGCGCGATTGCTTCGCCGGGTAAATCCTCGGCCTTCCTCGTACCAGATGGCGTCATGAACCGCCGATCCTTCCCGCGGCGTTTGCGAAAAGCCGGCTCCCACCTCAACCGCCTTCATGGCAGGAATAGATAGCAACGCCCGGCCTAATTCCGCCTCCAGCCGCTGATGCCATTGAACATAACTGCCTAGTCCCACCGGAAGCCCAAAAGCCACCACCTCAAAGACCCCACCCAAGGTGTCGCCCGCTTCCTTGGCGGCGTCAATGACACGCATCATATCCTGGGCGACGCCTTCATCCACCACCCGCACAGACGAGTCTTCCGCCTGGCGAATTTCTTCCAAACGATAATCGCGGGATGGAACAGACACCGATCCAATGCTTGTCACGTGTCCACGCACCTCGATCTCTAACTGGCCCAAAAATGCCCGTGCCACCGCTCCTAACGCCACCCGCATAGTGGTTTCCCTGGCGGATGCCCGTTCCAGCACATTGCGCAAATCGCGGTGGCCATATTTAATCCCCCCCACCAGGTCGGCATGACCTGGACGCGGTCTGGTGACGACGCGATCGGGGACACCCGGATCGGGCGACATGGATTCGCGCCAGTTGGAATAGTCGCGATTGCTTACGGTTAAAGCGACGGGACTGCCCAGGGTAAGGCCATGCCGTACCCCTCCCCAAATCTCGACGTGATCGCGCTCAATCGCCATGCGGCCCCCGCGGCCATAGCCTTTTTGCCGCCGGGCTAAATCCTCATCGATCATGGCGCGGGTTAATGGAACCCCGGCCGGTACTCCCTCAACAATTCCCACTAGTCCGGGACCATGCGATTCTCCCGCCGTAACAAACTTCCACTGGTCCATTATTTAGCTGGGCGGCATTCCCTCAATAGCTGGGACATCGCTCACCGCTCCTCCCTTCATTATGCCCACGCCTAGCCGTTAGCCCCGCAGCATGAGAATTACGCCCACCAATCCGCCAAAAGCGAGAAACGGCCCCAACGCCATCAAATCCCGCTTTCCTCGCCTGCGCACTAATAACAAAAAGGCCGCGTAAAGCCCCGCGGCCCACAAACCCGCCACCACACTTAGGGCGCCTGCCGGGTACCCCAGCGCCAAGGCGAGTACCCCGGAAAATTTTACATCGCCCATTCCAAGCCCACCCCGGCTTACCACACTCACCAGAAAGTAAAAAAAGAAGACCGTCAGGGCCAGCAGGGCGGAACTGGCCCAGTGGCCAAATTGCATGCGGGCGGCCAGAGCCCAAATCGCCATGAGGATCACCAGCCGGTTGGGAATAATCTGATGCACCCGGTCGACAACTCCCACCACCACCAACAGCCCGACAAAGGGTGTGCTCCACCAGAATTGGGCGGGGTGAGGCCACACCCACCCCGTGCCCGCAGCCAAAAAAAGGGTCAATAGACCCGCGGATAAACGATGCGCGCGGGACACGGAAGCGCCCCACCAGGGACCCGACGCATAAACCAAAAGGGCGCAGAGCAATGCCGCCGCCAACATCACCGCCACGGGGCGACCACCTCCCTCATGACACCGCGAGGACCTTCCTCGCCAAACCAGACCAACCAGGCTAAAGCGGCCTGCTCCATAAAAAGAGTCATCCCATCAATAACATGGGCGCCTCGGCTCCTAGCCGCTTGAATAAATCGCGTGTTGTTAGGACGATACACCCAATCCACCGCAACGCCGCGCGACACCGGAAGAGGCCAGCGTTCTTGATCGGGCTCTCCCAGTTGTCCAAGCGGAGTGGCATTTACCACCACATCCCATGACCGGGCCGCCAACCGCTCCTCCCAGGAAATAACCTCCGACGCCCAGTCACAAAGGCCAGGCCTGCGGGCCGCCACCACCACCTGAAAGCCCCGTCGGCTGAGCACCGCCGCCGTGGCGCGGGCCACGCCTCCCGCACCCAAAATCAACGCATCGCTGCGGCTCTGGATGGACGGCAATAAGCGGTACAAGGCTTCGCAATCCGTATTGGCCGCCTCCCAATTGTCGCCATTCAACACGAGCGTGTTGGCCGCCCCGGCCGCTTTCACCCATAAATCGGTGGGTGTAATCCAGGGAAGAACAACTTCCTTTAAGGGGCGCGTCAGATTTAACCCCTGCCCCCCTAAAAGCCGAAAAGCCTGAAGCTTTTCCCTTGCCTCCTCGGGACCGCATTCAACAGGAATGTAATAGGCGGATCGACCCCGCGCCTGAAACGCTTGATTATGCAGCAAGGGGGAGAGTGAGTGGCTGATAGGCTTTCCGAATACGGCGTAAAGATTTATTTTTTTGCCGGATGCCTCGTCGCGGTTAGCCACCGGAGCCTGCCGACCGCCCTCTCGGCAAAACAACGCGCTCTAAATGGCGAACCAGTTGCGTGGTCCACAACTCACGCTCACCCAAAGGCTTGACCAATATGGTAAATAGCCCCAAACGGTTGCCTCCAAGAATATCCGTGAAAATCTGGTCGCCAACAACGGCCGTCTGGCGCTGATGAGTGCCCATTTTGTGCATGGCCTCGCGAAACGCCCATCGTCGGGGCTTTGCCGCCTTGGCAATAGCCATGACTCCCACATGGCGGCTAAACCGCTCCACCCGGTCCGCGAGATTGTTGGAGACAATGCAGGTCTTCAATTGGCGCGCCTTAACCCTTCTCAGCCACTCCACCAATTCATCGGAGGGATGCGCCTGATTCCAACCGACCAAGGTGTTGTCTAAATCCAGTATGAGGCCTCTCATTCCTCGGTCGGCCAAGTGGGTTAAATCTATGTCGTAAATCGATTGAACGAAAAGTCGCGGCTGAAGGATCTCAATCATGGCCTGGTCTCCTTATGGCACCATTCCCTCAGAGTATACCAGGTTACCCTTTCCCGCCCATACCCTGTCGAACAAATTGACTTCGTCGGCAGATTTTATCAGACGCGGCGTAAAACTTCGCCGTTCAGGGCGGAGATATCAGGCGCTGGCCCCGCAGGGGTCAATCCGGGGTTTGCTGTTGCTCAATATACTGGCGAATGATCGAAAGCGGAGCCCCACCCGGCGAACCCGCAAAATAACTCGGGGACCACAGGCTATCGCCCCACAGCGCTCGTTCGATAGAGGGATAGTGCTTCTTGCGGATGAGGCGAGACGAGACGCCCTTCAGACTGTTGACGAGGCGGGAAATCGCGACCTTGGGTGGGTAAATAATCAGCAAATGCACATGATCCCGCTCGCCGTCGAATTCCTCCAAGGTGGCCTCGAAGTCCTGGCACACATCAGAAAAAATCGTTCGCAAGTCCTCCAGGATTTCCTTCGTAAAGACCAACCGCCGATATTTCGCCACAAAGACCAAATGCACGTGTAAGTTAAATACACAGTGTCTGCCTGTTCGGTAGTCGCTTGTGTTTGCCATAGACCGAGCGTATGATAGACACAAACGTTCGTCAAGCAAAGGATATGTCCTTGCAAGAAACCACCGTCTTCACCTATCGCGTGTCCTTGTCCCAGACCGAATGGGCGAAAGCCTCCGATGCCCGCCGTGCGGCGGGCGACTTGTGGACGCGCCTCGTGAAGATCCACCGGTTCTGCCGTCGGCGGCATTGGCCGTGGCCCACCGCATCCCACCTTAAAGCGCATTTTAAAC
>JAJYTS010000126.1 GCA_021792935.1 Bacillota bacterium
ATCTCAATCTCATTGAACGGCTGTGGAAGTTTGTGAAAGCCGAGTGTCTCCATGGGCGCTACTACGCCACGTTTGCCCCCTTTAAACAAGCCATTATCGACTGCTTGGAGGACCCCGAGGGCCGCCATAAAACCAAACTTGACACCCTGCTCACGGTGAAATTTCAGCTGTTTGACGCGGCGGCCTAACGAACCGGACAGGCGATCATCGGAGCCACGATCGCCGCCGATGCTGCCGCTTTGAAAAAGCTCCGCCGGTTGTCACAACGGTTCAGTCTCCAAATGGAAGCCGCAAAAGACCGCATCGAGTTTCCATACGCTTGGACCAGGTGGTACGGCACGCGCAGCGCAGGTGACTCTCCTCGCACTCCCTTCAAAAGTTATTGCGCGACGTATCCGCCATCGATCACGACCGCCTGCCCGGTTATGCCACGTCCCTTGTTTGAGGCCAAGAACACGGCGTAGTCAGCCACTTCTTCGACATCCAGCAGACGACGTTGCGGCACTAAAGGGTAGATAATCTCTTCCAACACCTGCTCCAAACCCACCCCGCGGTTTTGGGCCAAAGACTCCAGTTGGTTTCGCACCAGCGGTGTGTCCACATAACCCGGGCAGAGCGCATTAACCGTAATGCCGTATGGAGCACCTTCCAGGCTAGCCACTTTAGTCAATCCGATGAGGCCGTGCTTGGCGGAATTATAGGCGGCCTTCCCGGCAAAGCCAATTAGCCCGTTAACCGACGCCATGTTGATAATACGGCCAAACCCCTGGCGCTTCATGACAGGAAAAGCATATTTGGTCGACAGAAACGGACCTATCAGCATGAGTTGAATCATGTCGCGAAATTTTTCGGTCGGAAAATCTTCGATATGATTCACATGCTGAATCCCGGCGTTATTGACGACAATGTCCAGTGACCCGTGGCGCCGCTCCGCCTCGGCCAAAAGCGCCTGAACGTCCGGTTCCAACGACGCGTCAGCTATGATGTACGTGACGGAAAGACCTTCGCTCTCAAGCGTGCGGCTTGCCTCGGCTACCGCTTGTTCGCGAAGGTCGGACAATACGACCTGGGCTCCGGCACGGGCGAGCGCCCGCGCGGTGGCATAGCCGATACCGCTCGCACTGCCGGTCACGACCGCCGTCCGTCCATAAAGTTCCTTCATGTTACGGCTCTCCTTCCTCGGGTTCCCTCTAATTCCCTACGATCGAACTTCTGCCGGTTTTAACGTACCCTTCCCTCTCAGTGCGGAAAGCCCGGCAGCCACAATGGACAATAGTGCGGACGCCAAAAAGGCTTCGGTTAACCCTTGGGCGAAAGCGACGTGACCGGCGGCATGGGCGGTGACATCCCGCCCCGCCAAAAAACCGGCCAACTGGCCGCTCCCCATCGCGCTTGCCAAAATGGCAAAGGAGACGCTCATCGAAAACAGCTGACCGGTATTGAAAAGAAGTGTGCGGGTACCCGCGGCCACCCCACGACGGTCAGGCGGGACGGCGCCCATCACCGCACTGGTATTCGGCGAGTTGAAAAGACCGTTGCCAATGCCGGAGAGTGCCAAGGCCAGGGCCACCACCTCGTAGGACTTCAATCCCGTCAACGCCAATATACCGAGCGACACCGCCGTTACTAAGAGCCCGCCTGATGAAAGTTCACGCGAACCCATGCGGTCGGATAGGCGGCCGGCAATTGGCCCCACGACAATAATGGCCAACGACAGCGGCAGCATTTTTAGTCCCGCCAGCAAAGGGCTGTCACCGTTAAATCCTTGAAAGGCGAAGGTCATCAGAAACATTAGCGCGCCCCGCGCCAACGCGTTCAGAAACAACGAGGCATTCCCGAATGTGAATAGGCGGTTTTTGAAAAGCCTGAGATCGATTAGCGGGCTTTCGGTCTTCCTCTCCCACCAAACAAACACCAAGAGACCGACCAAACCTGCGCCAACCACCCAGGGTACGACCCGACCCTCCCCTTGGATGCTTTCCGTCAAACCTAACAAAATAAGAAGAATGCCGCCCATAAAAAGGCCCATGCCGGCCCAGTCAAACTGGTCGCTGCGGTCTACCGTGGCAATCTCGTGCAGGGCGGCAAAGGTCCATATGGCGCCAAACACACCGATGGGGAGATTAACAAAAAAGATCCAGCGCCAGCCCAAAGTGGCTGTGATGACGCCACCCAACAAGAGGCCGCCAACACTTCCGCTCAGTGCCGCCACTTGGTTGATTCCCAGCGCAAACCCGCGCCCGGACTTAGGAAAGGCATCCGTCAGGATAGCCGTAGAATTGGCCAATAAAAGCGCGGACCCGATGCCCTGCACTAGTCGCCCCATCAGCAATAGCTCGCCCGTGGGCGCAACCCCGCATAAGGCTGACGATCCCGCAAAAATAATGAAGCCGTAGCCGTAGAATGTCACCCGGCCATGGAGATCGGACAGCCGGCCAAAGGGAAGCAGCAGCGCTGTAACCATAGCGGTGTATCCCATCATAATCCAGAGCATTAGGCCAACACCGGTATTCAATTGTCGGGCAATGGTGGGAAGGCTCACCGTCAGGATAGAGCCGTCCAGCGAGGACATGAGCGCACCAATGGTGGTATTAACTAAGACCACGCGCTGATGGCGCGCCACTCTCGGATCGGAAGACCAGGATCGTTCCTCGGCACCACCAGCCATCCTGACCACCTCCGAAGGATAGTCGCGGCAATCATCTGGTTGTCGCTGGTGATTTCGTTTAGGATTCGACAGGAAATAGGTTAGCATACTTTATGCACCTGCACGCAGATATCCTGTATCAGTGGAATTGCGGAGCTGACATGGCGGTCACACAAACATTGGTGGCCTCAAGGCCAGCCCATCCCCCGGCGATCAAGGCTGCAACGAAACATGCTGGTCGGTTATGGGATCGGTCCCTGGCCGTTACTGTCTACGTACTGAGGAGGTTCAGACTGCTTCTATACGATTATCTATGGAAACATGGTATAATACTCTCGACTTTCCACGGAACGCGTGTGTACCATGCGATCTCGTTGTATGGATTGTTTGGCTAACATCATGTTGCCAAGACAGAGGCCTTTGCCCTTGGTCAACCCAATCGATAAATTTTCAAGGCGAACGTTATCTGGGCCATCCGAGCGCCCTGGTCGCGCCCACCCATTGTCGTATCACCCTCAGCCCATTCGCGCGCCCCCCCAACCTTGTCCGTGGCTTCCGTTTCCGCTACTCTCTTTGAACAACTCTTCCTCATCGGTTCGGGTAAACCCATTGCGGAGGATCTCTTTGGGTTCTGCCGCCTCCTATTTCAAGTAATAATTTTCCAGATAACTTGTGTCTCACTACCTAAATTCCCGGTTGAATTATACCTACATCGGGTCTTTCACCCCAAAGGCTTTGTAAATGGTTTGTTGCTCTTTAGTGACGGGAAATACGATGCGGTGCCCCTGAATGTGCTGC
>JAJYTS010000127.1 GCA_021792935.1 Bacillota bacterium
TTGTTCAGTTGCAATCTCGTGCACTTTCACCTATTGTCGCTGCGTTTGCCCGGCGGGCCAAAAATCCACCACGTCGGTAGCTTCCCACGACAAGAAGGACTCTTGTTCCTTTGTTGGAGAATTACGGCACTTGTGGCATAGTGTGCCACTTGGCGTAGTTTTCTAAAGGAGAAGTACCATGAATGGCAAAACCGTACGAGTCGCCGCTCTTACCAGCGTCGCCTCGTTAATCGGACTAGTTCCGGCAACAATGAGCTTTGCAGCAACCGCGCCCTCTTCACAATCCCCTGCCACAATCATGGTTCAACAAGGTCCAGAGTATACCGACTCAGAGGCCCCACCAAATGCGGTGAAACCGTCCCCCTCATCCGGGATTTCCCCCATGACGACGAGTATTTATTCCGCCAACTACAACACAACCCAAACCTTCACAGGATTTACGGACCAAGATATGGAGGGGTCGTATTCAGAGATCGACACGTATATAAACGTGGCGGACGCGCACAAGTCATACCCCTGGCAACCCGACTATCTGTCTGCCCACGGCAAGGAGGTCGGCACGTGGTACGGAAGCAATCCCTACAACGCCAGTAACATCTATCTTCAGCTGTCGGAAAATGTTACCTCAACGTCGACAGTGGTCGCGGTCTCGATTCCAGCTGGAGCTAGTTTCAGTACGTCGAGTAACACTGCCTACCTTAAGTGGCAAGAAGTAACAAATCCGAACACATGGGATGCAACGTATACATGGGGCACATGGCAAGTCAATTCCTCGGGAACCATTAAAAACGCCAAGGCACAAGACGAAGCAACATTTCAATTTGGCTCTAGGAGAGTTTTCATAAAGTCTGAATGGTGTGCGGGGTGGACTGTTTGACCGGCCCTTGTTGACCATTTTCTAACACCAGCAAATGGAAATCGGTGGTCTATGATGACACAAAGTGTCATCGTGGACTAAAAATCCATAGATCATAGTGGTCCAGGTTTTCGTGGATGGAGACACCGTAAACAATTAAATTACTTCGCGCAAACCGTAGTAATTACTTGACAATGTGCCAAAGACCCCAACGATTCGGTGACTGGCAATATTTTGCCGTTAATCCGAAGCAGAGGGGCTTGACTATGTTACGCACCATGATGACCGATGCCCAAGTGTGGGCACAAATTCACATCGATTTAGCCCAATGGAACGATGAGTGGGGCGTCCGCGAAGCGTGGAATAAGGAAACGACGTGGAGCTTGACGGCAACCTTTGACGCCCAAGCTCATACGGCCCAGTTGCGGTATGCGGTCGATCGGGGGCGCCCGGCGCGAGATCCCTTTCAACTCCTCCGAGCCTTGGGATTAATCACGGTGCGGCAGATCTCCAGTTTAGTGGATGGCGTCGCGATGCTCCGCCAATCCGTCTGGCTGTGCCATCTTTGTGGGTGGGAGAGTCTGACCGATGTGCCGGCAGTGAGTACTTTTTACGGGTTTTTGCGGCGCCTATATCCGGAGGAGAACCCGCGACACGGAGCGCTGCGACGGTCCTCCGGCCGTCGATTAACGTTGAAGCGGCGTCAAAAAATGCCCACACGCCGTCCCGGGGCCATCGGTCGGGTCGCCCAGCGGGTCCAGCGCAAAGCACAACGAGGGCGCCGATCGGCGCCCGGTGACCTGTGGGACCGGTTTTTAGCGGATACGAGCCGCGAAAGTGTGAACCGGGGCGTGTTGCCGCCGGTGTGGGATCTGGCCGTGGATGGTTCGCCGCTTGACAGTGGAGCGTCCACTTTTGGCAAAAAACGCTGCGTTTGTCCTACGCGAGGCTGTGGTTGTCTCCGCTACTTTAGCGATCCCATGGCTTTAGTGGGGTGGGATAGCCATCAGAATCGGTATTACTTTGGCTATGATCCCTCGGCTATGGTGGTGGTCAATGCTGTTCCCGGCCAACCGAGTCACCCGCTTATAGTCAGTTTCGCCCTCCATCCGGCCAATCGTCATGACGGGGTAGCCCTCCCCGATTTGTTAGTGAAGACGCAAACTTTGTATCATTCCTCACCCATCACGATGCACCATCTTATTGGCGATGCGGCCTACGATGTCCAAGCTCTATGGGATTTTGCGCGGCAACGCGGACTCATTCCCGCGTTTGCCCCGGGGCGACCGGTCGAACCGCCTCATTTGAGTGAGGCTGCCCTCGCAGCCGGCATTACGCTATCCGACACGCATCAGCCCATCTGTCGGGACGCCCGCCCAATGCCGCGTATCGGACAACCTCGACCGGGGGTGATGGTCTATGGGTGTCCGCTCCGGCAAAAATCGGCCCCACCTTGTCTCAATCTCTGTGACAAGGCGAAGAAAACTGTTACCGTCAATTTTCGCAGTTCACGCTATGCTGACAGTGGCGTGCCGTACGGCACGCCGGAATGGACTGTCTTATATAACAAACGAACCGGGGTAGAGCGGTCGTTCAGTTTATGGACCGCTCACGGGATTAAGGCGGCGCATCACCGCCGCCCCTATCTCTGGTAGGATGCGCGTCGGTCGCGGCATGGCGGAGTTAGGGGTCGATTCAGAGGCGAAATGGGAAGCGCTACGGGCACTAATGGTGGGTGATCCGCATTGGCAAGAATGGATGATCCAGATTCAAACTGTGCAGATGGGAGGAGAGAAGAAATAAAACAGGCCAGGGAACAACCTGACCTGTTTGTCCTCAAAAACTTACAAATAGAAGAACACTGGCACTCAACATGTTAAGGAATTTGCGTCTACGTTCCCCAAATAATACCCACGGTATACATAGACCTGGCCGGGACATGTCTTGGCATATTGTTTGAACCAAGTGATGCCGTCCTGAGCGGTTACCCCAGACACACATCCCGAACAAACAGATATCCCCCCGAGTCCGGTTCCTGCACATCCAACCCATGACCATACATCCGTTGCTCCACCACAGGCTTCTGGGAAACAGTTCCCGGCTCCACCGACCGCGGTAATAATCGGCGTGATGTCTTTGCAACTGGTTCCTGGAGGAAAAGCGCCGCCGTCCAATACCTTTGCGTAAGCGGTTTTATTGAAATAGTCGATCATGTTTACCGTAAATGGCGCAGGATCTGAACATGCCGGGAACCCTCCTCCCGAACCACATTCAAAATCGCCAATAGGAGTCGCAATATTCTTCGTAAGATTGTAGAAATCGTTGAAGATGTTTGCTGCTTGAGTACCCTGCGTGTCCCCGCCGACCGAAGTATCACTGTTGTTGAACATCAGTGTAACCAAGTTGTTTGGCGCCTTGGACAAGTAGTTGTTGGCAATTGTAGCTAAATACTGTGCGGCTACCTTTTCACTACCCTGTTGAGAAACAAAGAGCGCTGGTGCACCGAAATCAAG
>JAJYTS010000034.1 GCA_021792935.1 Bacillota bacterium
GATCTACCCCACTTTTATGACCGGGTCGGATTTATAAGCCAAAGGACGGATATACACGTCCTGACGAAACTGATTGGCCCGCAGCATATCAACGGCGTGCCCTACTAGCTCATCGATGGAATAGGGCAGGTCTATGCGTAGAATGCGGGCGGAACGATGCAAGCGGGCAAAATGCGCCCCAGCCTGAACAATATATAATTCCTCGCTGTCGCCGTTCCAATAACCACGCAGCCCCTCGAACACTGCCGTCCCATAGTTGAAGGCATGCGTGGCAATGTTCACGTTTGCCTCTCGCAGGGGACTCAGTTTCCCGTTAAAAAATGCCATGGCTTCATTGCTCACTATGCCCTCTCCCCTCTTTAATCACGATATTTTCCTTCGACATTGTCCCCGCAAAATTCCTTTTTAAGAGCGCAATCTTTTGGGCATAAAGACGTCTAAGTATTGAACACTAAAGGCGGAGGCGACGACAATGAAGATAAGGGATTTTCACATTACCGGACAATACCCGGCGTTAGCGGTAGAAACCGTAGTGGAGGACCAAAATCCCCAGTCCCCAAACACGATTAAACTCAACTTAGGGCCTTGGAATTACGTGTCGCTGTTAAACGAAGACGAATTAAAAAGTCTGGTCCATCTCGTCTACGAAAATCAGCGGCATAATCCGACCGGGGCAATGGAAAATCTTAGAGGCGCGAACTTAGAGACGGCCAATCAGTCGGAACTGCCTTAAGCCCTTCCGCTCTTCGCGATAACAGACCGATATGACTGAAGGATGTTTAAAATCCCCCCACCTCGCACGCACTCAACCTCATTTGCCATTATCTGGCTGGCTCCTCACCAAAGCACCCCCATAGCCATGATATACTAGTCCAAGTGCGTTCGACCCCATCGGCAACACTCCGCTAACGGGTTACTCTTAATGCACGGGAGGAGCGCCATGAGTGGCATTATGGTTTTCTGAATCCGCTTCCTCGGGCCACCGTCTTCAGTGGAAGATTAACCGAATGCTTTATTCGGGCCAGTCGCGGTTCCAATCGATTGAAGTACTGGAAACTGAATCATTTGGACCGTCCTTGGTACTGGACGGCATCATGCAGACGACGAGCGGCGATCATTTCATCTATCACGAAATGCTGGCGCGAGTGCCGCTCAGCGTTCACCCCCATCCATCCCGCGTTCTCATCATCGGCGGTGGTGATGGCGGTTTGGCGCGGGAAGTTTTGTTATCGTCTCAGGTGTCGCAGGTAACCCTGGTAGAAATCGACCCCATGGTGGTGGAAGTCGCTAAAGAGTTTCTTCCTCAGCATGCCCAAGCCTTTGACGATCCTCGCCTAAATATCATTTACGCCGACGGATTAGATTACCTGGGGCAAAACAGTCTTGCTCCCTATGACTTAATTCTTGTGGACAGTACGGATCCGGAAGGTTCAGGACCCGGAAACTCTTTATATACCAGCACATTTCATGAGCGTGTTTATAATGCGTTGGCGGAAGACGGCTTATATATCCAACAAACCGGCACTCCCACGTATAACCCCGAGGTGCTTCGGCAAACCAGTCTCAGCATCAGCAACACGTTTCCTGTGTGCCGAGTGTTCTGGTGCGTGGTCCCCACCTATCCGGGTGGATTGTTTACCTTCACCAGTGGTTCCAAACGGTATGACCTTATGCGCTTTACCCCCCAGGCAACCTCTGACACACGCTGGTACACGGCGGCTACGCACCAGGCTGCTTTTGCGCTGCCTCCCATGGTCGCTCAGTTGCTGCCAGACTCGGTGCGCTTGGCGCAATCCAGAGAACCGCATTAAGACACCTAGACAATTCTATTGAGGTCGGCGCGAATAAGGATTCACTAAACCCACGGTGCAATCCTCTGCCCGGTTGAGGGCATTATAGACTCCGTCGACAATCTCACGGTGGTTTAACCACCGTGTTTTGTCGCCTTCGGGCATGTAACCCAACACGATTTTATGATACCGGCCATGTGCCATTGGGGGCGGAACGGGCGTTTCAACAGACGCGGAAATAGGCAGCACATGAAACAAATCCCAGGGGGACTGGCGATACTGTTCCACCTCACGAATGATTGTTCGCAAAACGGAATCCGCCTCTCCATGAATCCATGCCACCACTTTATCCAGCGGCCCGTGCATTAATTGCAAATGGGCCACCCACTCGCCTAGACGTTCCAGCGCGTGATAGTCAAGCGCCATACAGGTAAGATAATCTTCCCGCTCGCCCGCGTTCCGCTCTAGTGGAGCAAACTTCGCGGGATCGCGGCCAATCACGAACACCTGATAATAATCGGTCAGCAATCGCGGGACCAGACCACTCAACATGCCTGTTCCTCCCACTAACAAGGCATTCCGCACTGCGCCATCCCCCCAATTCGCGTTTCCTCAAAACATCACCTGAGGCGGGACTTCTCGGTTCATTTCGTGGCGTAGGGCTTCCTTACGCCGGGTCAGGAGCCGATTATACAACAAGCAACGGTGTTCTGGCGTACCTTTAGCATTTATTACCAACCCTTACCGGGCCGAACGACCGTTGAATAGAAAACCCATGGCTCGTGTCCCTTCTGGTCCTGATATAGCGTTTGACCTCATGTACGGCATCGCCCCGATAGTGGTAACACATACCCGGATATTGGCCGTCAACGTGACCCATACGCATTCACCAAGGGACATTATACCGCGAATGGCTAGACTGCTTGGAGCAATCCATTGTTGCGGATACGTGAACCAAAACATTAAGTTCTTTAAACCCCAAAAGGAAACCAACGCGGTTATTGCCTGCCAGTCGAGTTTATGGTCTAATATCCTCACCTCTTATGGAGAGTGGCAGAGGGACTGGCCCGATGATGCCACGGCAACCGGTGTGTACGCATGCGGTGCCAAATCCTGCAGCATGGCGCTGAAAAATGAGAGGCCGGACATCGCGTTTATCCCGACCGGCCCTTAGGCCGGATTTCTTTTTTCCGGCCCCCATCCCGCCGTCTTATGCAGGCAATCACTCCGAGGCCATTAAACCGATGTCAGGAGGAATTGCGTTGTCAAATCCATCAACTTGGCGCCCCGAAACCGTGGCGGTGCGAGGGGGCTGGGGCAGCGACCCCGCCACCCATGCCATCTCCGTTCCCATTTATCAAACCGTCGGATTTCAATTTGACGACACCGGCCATGCCGCCCGCCTTTTCAATCTAGAGGAACCCGGCAACATTTATACCCGGATAATGAATCCCACGACCGATATATTGGAACAACGCATGGCCCAGTTAGAAGGGGGTGTAGCGGCCGTCGCGTTTTCCAGCGGAATGGCGGCCATCACCGCCGCCATTTTGAACGTGGCCCGTGCGGGAGACGAGGTGGTAGCCGCCACCTCCCTATACGGCGGAACCTGGACTTTGTTCACATCCACTTTAAGAGACTTCGGCATTACGGTCCGCTTTCTCGCCGATGACGACATCGCCCAGGCGGATGCTCAATTCAACGAAAAGACCCGGGCTGTTTTTGTCGAATCCATTGGCAACCCCAGACTCGACATCACGGATATTAAGGCCTGGGCAGAGGCAGCGCACGCCCATGGAGTTCCCTTAATTGTGGACAACACTTTTGCCAGCCCCTACTTGGAGCGACCTATTGAACACGGGGCGGATATCGTGGTGCATGCCCTCACCAAGTGGGTTGGCGGTCACGGAAACTCGATGGGTGGAATTGTGGTGGATAGCGGCCATTTTGACTATGGCAGCCAAAAATTCCCCCAGTATTCAGTGCCCGATCCCAGCTATCATGGATTAATCTTCGCCAATCTGGCTGAGACCGCCTATATCACCCGCCTTCGGGTGAAAGTGCTGCGGGACACCGGCGCCGCGCTATCACCAACCAACGCCTATCACATCTTGCAAGGGTTGGAGACTCTGCCCTTGCGCATGGAACGGGAATGCCAAACGGCGAACGACTTGGCCAAGCGCCTAGTGGAGCATCCTCAGGTAAGCTGGGTTAATTACCCGGGGTTGTCCAGCCACCCCTCCTATCAAAAGGCCGCCCAGTATTTGCGACCGGGGTTCTTTGGCTCCATGCTGAACTTTGGCGTCAAAGGCGGGTACGACCAGGCTTTGCGGGTGATGAACCGGCTCAGCCTCTGGATTAACGTGGCCAACGTCGGCGACGTGCGCTCCATGACCATTCACCCCGCCTCCACCACTCACCAGCAACTAAACCCGGAAGAACAAGTTCTGGCCGGAGTGCCAGGAGATCTTATCCGCCTTTCGGTGGGGTTGGAGCACCCCGACGACCTATGGGAGGATTTAGAGCAAGCGTTAAGCCACTAGACATCGGAACCTCCAACGGAGACCCGCCCAGTTTTGGGCGGGTCTGACGTTTGACGCGCAAAAGAAAAGTCCTGCCGCCATTGAGAGCTCGGCACAATACCAAAAGCGCCCCTAAAAGAGGCGCCCTGACGTTAGCCGCCTATCCGCGGCGACGCGTTAAAACAAAGTCCAATGCCGCCAATGATTGAATATCATTGCTGTTAACCACGGCGCGGCCACCCGCTTGCAGTTCTACCAGCCCCATGGTGGCAAGCTGTCTAAAAGCGGCTCGCACCACTGCTATGGGTACATTCAAAGCTTGCGCCTCATCAGCCAGCAACAATTCCTGACCTGGCAATATCCGCTTGGTCAACATCGCTTCTCGATAGCGCTGCACCAGCAAATCCAACCGATTCGCTAAGGGTGAATACATGTGTGAATCCTCCCATGGCCTCAAAATAGCGACTACCCTCAGTGTACACAAAAGCGGGTTAAATGCCCAACAACGGCCCCACAAAAGGGGGCCTCACGAGCAAAAAACGCGGGCAAGCATTGGAGGAATCAGATTTGCTCTTCAAGGTCGGCGCGAAGAAGCTGGTTGAGCCGCCGTGCTCCCGCCACCGCGGGTTCATCGCTTAATACCTCTGACGGCTTGTCTCCTTGCCCAATCACGTAGTCTACCAAAGTCATCCCCATAAACTGAGTGGTCCAATAAAACTGGGTGACGAGCCCCATGGCCTTAAGTCGCGGGTTATCTCCTCCGGTTAACACCAAATACACCCGCTTGCCCTTCATGCGCCGCCGAAAATGCCACTCCGAGAGCCGCATCACATGCGACCAACCATCAATAAAGGCTTTCATATTGGCGGGAAATCCATACCAATAAACGGGACTAGCCACTACCCAAATTGAGCAATCCAACACCTGTTCTAGAATTTCGGCATAAGATGCGTCCAGCGGTCCAAAGCCCTCCGGCTGGTGACGCTGGTCTTGAAATACGAACATGGGATACCGGTCCAACCGCACCGCGTCAGCCGGAACTCCGTCCAGCACCACCTCCGTCAATGCCACGGAGTTGCCGTTGTTCCGCGAACCACCGTAAATGGCGGCAACCGCCATCACTCATCACTCCTCTAACAGCACGTTACCGTACTATGCGATACCGCGCAAAAAATCTCAAGCGTGCGGGAAACGTGGGCGCCATCCCTTAGAGTCACTCTATTCGAGCAATTTCCATCAATGGCGCGACACTTCACCCAAGCAAACAATTTTGCTATTATTAATTAATATGCACACGGGAGGGAACGCATTGGAAGTTAAGGATGTTGTCATAATTGGTGCGGGGCCCGTGGGATTGTTTGGCGCAACGATGGCCTCACTCCATGGTCTCTCCGCCACCGTCATTGAAAGTTTACCGGAGCTTGGGGGGCAATTATACGCCCTGTATCCGGAAAAGCCTATTTACGACGTAGCCGGATTCCACGGAATTACCGGAAAAGACTTAGCCTTGCGCCTTATTGATCAAGCCCAGCATTTCTCTCCCACTTTTGTCGTCGGACAAGCGGTGGAATCTATCCGGCCGGTGGAAATCGAGGACGAATTGCTTTACGATGTCGTCACCGCCACCGCCACTCACCGCAGCCGCGCCGTCCTCGTAACCGTAGGCATCGGCGCCTTTATTCCCCGCAAGTTGCCGGCGGAAGGTGCAGACCACTTTGAGGGCAATGGCGTCTATTATTTGATGCCTCCCTTGGACCACTTTCACGATCGAAAGGTGCTGGTGGTAGGCGGTGGCGATACGGCCTTAGATTGGACGTTGGCCATTGCCCCCAAAGCACGGCGTCTCACCCTGATTCACCGCCGCGTGCAGTTTCGAGGCCAAGAAGCCAGCATCCAACAAATCGAGGAAACGCCGAATATTGACGTCAAGGCGCCCTATGCCCTCTTGCGGGTGGAAGGTGAGTCCCAGGTTGAACGCGTGGTCGTCAAGAATATTGGCAGTGGTGAAGAGGAAGTTTGGCCCATGGATGACGTCGTGGGAGGATTGGGATTCCTGCCATCTTTGGGACCCGCCAAAACCTGGGGACTACACATCGAAGGCAACACCATTATTGTCGATCCCCATTCCATGGCGACCACGCTTCCTGGAATCTATGCCTGCGGCGACGTCGCCCAGTATCCCGGTAAAGTCAAATTAATCGCCACCGGATTCGGCGAAATTGGTATTGCCATTGCGCAGATACGCACCTATATTGATCCCTCCAAACACGGGTTGCCCCACAGCACCAATCTAAAAGGCGTCCCGCTTTAGTGCCACAAAGACAGTATGGCGGCCCCGAGAAGGATGGTACCAAACCACACATCTCGCCAACCGGCTGTCGAAGGATGATAGTAGGTACGGCCGCGGGACAACTGTGCCGCGGCCCCTCTAAATCCGCGGGCCTCCATGGCGATGGCCACTCTCTCCGAGAGCCGCACCGCATCACTTAATAAAGGAAGGGCATAGGTGGCCACCCGGTTTACGCTCCAGCGCACATCGCGCCCGCGAACCCGCCGCGCCATGCGCAGTTTTTGCCACTCCTGCTCAAATTGCGGGAAGAAGCGCAACCCCGCTAAGGTGCCGTACGAAAATTTCGGGGGTATGCGAAATTCCCGGCTCAAACTTTTGACCAGATCCACCAGGTCCACGGTAGACACGAACAGCAGGCCAAATCCCACGGCGGAGAGCATGCGAAAGCCCAACACCAGCCCATCAATAAACCCGGGATAACTCAATCGGTACCAGAGAAAATGAAAAACGGGTGTTCTCGGGCCGACCTGGGCATAGGCGGTCATCATCCAGACGTATAAGCCAAAAAAGATAATAAAGGGCCCTAGGCGCTTCAAGACCCTTTTTACCGGAAGCCCGCTAAACCCCAAGAGAAGGGCGATGGGAATAGCCGCCAGGGGTAGTGCCTGATCGAGATGATGGGCAAACGCCGTCATCCCCACGGCAAAAAAAATGCTGACAAGTTTCCAAGCCGGGTTTAAGCGTCCCATCAAACTCTTGCGGAGAGCGGAAGCCGTGTGGGAAAAGTATGGCTCAGAGGACCGCAAAGGCTCCTGACCCAACCCATCGTCGATAAGCCGACACCGGCGCAATAAGTCGCTTTGTGTCCGCAACTCTTCCCAAGGGCCGTTAAACACCACTTTGCCCGACTCCAACGCAATCACCCGTGTCGCCCAATGCCGCACCAAGTCCATGTCGTGAGTGGAAACCACCACCGCGGCGCCCCTGGTCTGCCGCTCTTGCAGCTGCTCCATAATAATGTGCCGCGTGGCGGCATCCTGGCCAAAAGTCGGTTCATCAAGACAATAAAGAGAACGGTCATGCTCAAGCATAATGGCCACCGATAAGCGGCGCTTTTGACCTTGGCTAAGAGAATAGGGGCTTTTTGCCGATTGGTCTCCCAAACGATAAAGGTCAAGGAGTTGACGCACCCCTTTGGGCGGCGCGTCGCCCACATAGCGGTTGGCCAGTTCGTCGACCACCCGCTCAAACACAAATTGATGCTCAGGGTTTTGAAATCCCAAGCCTACCCCGCCGGCCGGCCGCACGATTCTGCCACCACTGTTCTTCATCAAGCCTGCCGCCACTTTTAACAGCGTCGACTTCCCGGCTCCATTAGCCCCCACCAAGGCCACCAATTCACCGCCATGAATATCAAGACTAATATCGGTCAAGGATAGTGGGCCATGCCGATGATAGCGCGCGCTCACACCGCTTAGAGAAAGGATGGGCTCTGGCGACACCATCGGCAAGTGCCGGACGCGCCCCTCACTCCGGGGCAAAAGCCCGTTTTTTTCCATCCAATCGCGTTCCTGTTCCATAATCACGCGGCTCGGGCCCACCCGGTATAGACGACCTCGCGCATCGAGCAAGAGCATCAAGGGAATGCGCTCCACCAGGTCCTGAAACTTATGTTCAATCACCATAACGGTAGTGCCACTCTCCACCAAGCGCTCAATCTCGCGAAAAACCTGATAGGTCGAGGCAGGGTCCAAATTCGCGGTAGGCTCATCCAACACCATGACCTCAGGCGTTAGTGACAGGGCCGAGGCCAAAGCCACCTTTTGCTTATTGCCTCCAGAAAGAGTCATATGCTCTTGATCCGCGGGCACGACAATTCCGCTTTGCGACAAGGCGTCCACCACCACCGCATCCATCGCGGCGGGATCCGACGAGGAGTTCTCCAGACCAAAGGCCACCTCCTCCCCCACCCGCAATTGACAAAACTGGGAATCAGGGTCCTGAAAGACGTAGCCCACCGCGCCGGGACGCGATAATCTGGGGTCTCGGTCCAACTCGCCCGAAACTTCCGCCTCGATGCTAGCGGGAATTAAGCCGGTAGCCAGTGCCGCCAACGTGGACTTCCCCGCGCCGCTCGGCCCGACCACCAGCACCGATTCGCCCCACCGCCAATTCCAATTCAGTTCGGATAGCACCCGGGTTCGGCCGAACGCCACCGACACGTTGTCAAACGAGACCAATGACATGGGCTGGGCGGGAACAAGCGCCGACATGGCTACAACGCCTCTGACTCAAACTCGCGCCCGCCGAGGAAATTCCCCAACACTCCGGTTCGACCCAGAGCCCGAGCCACCAGCCAAGACAACAAGCCCGCCAAAACCGCTCCGCTAACCATCGTCACCAGCAAATAACCGGTTTGATTAACCGCGCTATATAAGTTGACACCGTAATAGAAATAGGAATAAATATAATTCCCGATTCCGCCCAACGCGCAAGACATCATGAGCCACACCAGGTTGTAGCGGCGATAACGCCCCAGCATAAACCCCAGCTCGATACCTAGCCCTTGCGCGATGCCAATGGTAAAAGCCTGAATTCCGTAGGGGCTGCCCAAGGCAAATTCTACAAACCCTCCAATTGACTCGGCCAACAACGCGGCTCCCGGCCGGCGGATAATAAAGGGCACAATCCCTCCCGCGATCCACCATAAACCATTAAAGGCGGCGGATGCCACGGGATTCACAACGGGAGGGAGTGCCTTGAACAAAAAGTCCCAACCCAGATAGATGGCCCCAGACATGGCGGACAATACGGCGGTCAACACAATGTCGCGCATCTTCCACTGCATGCATCTCACTCTCCTCAATAAAAAATCCGCTTGGCTCAACAGCCAGCGGAAATGAGACTTTGTGTCTCATTAGGCACTTTCTCCCGCTGGGATTATCCAGTTCGAGTTCTAAGGGTTAACGGTTTGTTGCCGTTTCTCAGCCGTATTGGCACCCCTAGCGCCACTATCGCAATGCGGATACTTCAAGCATCTCAATCAAGCCGCCGAGGCGGCCCTCTGTTACGCGCCCAGCATAGCAGACCCTGAAGAAAAGGTCTAGAAAAATAAAAAAGCGTCTCAACCGGCTAGGATTCTAAATTCCCCACCCCCCCATAAGGTGCATGGCTAGCGGGGACACATAAGCTTCCAAAAGGGTGCCCACTAGTGTGACCGCTCCCATGACAATCATCAGCCCTGTGAAAAACCCAAAACTCTTCCCTAAATGCGGAGCTTGGTGACGAATAGCGGGAGAAATCAAATCCCACGAAAATCCCATGGCCACGGTAGCGGCAAGAACGAGTGCTGGCAGCAAAAAGATACTTTCAAGGCCCACGGTGACCAAACCCAGGGCGACGCCATGCCAATGCAGCCCAACCACCAGCATATCGGCGGTAAATCCGACCACGAAGCCCCGGAAAAATACCGCAATCAAAACTAGCGGCATTCCTGCCACCGACACCCCCAACAAATACAATATCCCCAAAAGCTTTAGGTTTTGAGCCAACGCCCCCGGAAACACATGAGCGTAGGTTGGCGCGGCGGCTTCAAGGTCGATAAAGCGCTTGAGGTAGGCTATCAGGGAAAGTTTGTCGGCGGGCGTGAGCGTGTTGATGGCCAGCACTCCAAACAGCAACCCTGTCGCCAAGGCAGCGATAACAATATATAGTTGGCTGGTATAGCGGCCAAAATGCGCTTGTAGGGGATTGCCGGGCGCGGTGACCATTCACCCACCTCCTGCTGCAGTCTATGCCAGATCTTGTCCGACTAGACCGGGTGGGGAAAGCCACCACAGCAAGCCCACCAGCAGTATTCCATTGCTGAACTGCCCAGATGCTAAAGCCTTTCGGACGCGATTTTTCTCCCAATGTTCCACGGAAATTTCTTCATCAGGGTCGCCCTCAGCTTCTCCTAACGTCAAATCGCGAGCATGAAACAAAAACAACTGTTCGGTGCTATAGCCAGGGCTGGTATAAAAACTAGACAGGAGACTCCACTGCCGCGCCCGGTATCCTGTCTCCTCCGCCAGTTCCCGGCGCGCCGCCTCTTCAGGGGATTCGCCATCATCAATTAAACCGGCAGGAATCTCAATTAAATGCTTGCCTACCGCCCAGCGATATTGGCGGATGAGAACGACTTCCCCCCGCGAGTTCTCCGCCACCACGGCGACCGCCCCGGGACGCACCACCACTTCCCGAATTCCAGGGCCCGACTTTGCCCGCACCGGATCCACGCGGACACTGAGAACCCGACCTTCAAACACCACCTGGGGAACGCCTGCTAATTCTTCCACACGCGGCACCCTTTCTTGGTAAAAATGTTTTTCTTTCTACACCACCATATCTAACCCTCTCTCCACATACACTATGAGCGCCAACTCTCGCACACAAGGAGGTTCGTCGTGAAAATTTTACGGTGGCAGGGAACTCCCCGACAATTAAAAGCGTGGCTTCGGACTCTTCCGCTCACGCTTACCGTCAGTCAATATCTGGAAATTCTACTTCATCGGGCACGTTAAGAAGGGGCAATCATTCGCAGCGACTGCTTAAAAATTAGCACAGGGGAGCCGTCAGCGACCGCCACGCTAAGCGCATAGGTGTCATGGGCTGTCAGAACCCCGGTTGTAAACGAGCCGTCGTCAAACGTAAACGTTAGGGTTAGTCCTTTTTCCATCCAATCACGATATAAATCATCTTGGGCCGATGTGTGACGCTCGTGAAGAACGCCCGATCCTCGTTTTTTCGATTGCGAAGGATTGGCTTGCCGGCGCGGCACGCGCACGGGCGCCGTCGTATCCCTGGGGGGCACTTCGATGCGTCGGGTCATAACCTTGTCCTGCCTCCTTATTCGCGGCTTCGCGAAACTTTTCGGTTGACGGCGTCCAAGACCGCTCGTACGCTGGCCCCCTGCCCATCGCCACGATCCTCCGCCGCACCCAAAAGCAGTGTTTCACGGCGGCGACGATCATACTGGCTTAAAGCCACCAGCACCACGGTGCGATTGGCGATCGAGACAGTCTTGCACTCAGCGAGCACGATGGGGCCCAATATCCCGGGAACGTGATTGACAGCGTCTACAGCCGCCAATGCCATCACCTGATAGTATTGGCTGGGAAGATAACGACCGGACCATTCACCAGTAGCCCGCTCCTGGTCACCCTCACCCCAGACGAATATCACCCGCGCCAACCCCGCCTGCCGCTCAGAATCGGAGTTCATGTGATACTCAAATATCCGCAGTCGGCGTTCCGACTCCAGCGCTTCGGTAACTTTTGACCCTTCCGGAATAATTTGAGCCACGGAAATACGCTTATGATCCACCTTTAACCCAAACTTTGCTAGAAGCGCGCTTTCCACATCGCGCACAATTTGCTTGGGAGTGCGTTCAAGACTCGTCAATACGTGAATTTCCTCAACAGCGCCCCAATCGTTAACGGATACGGCACACTTTATAACCGTCGGCAACTGGCAGACCAAATCTTCCATTTCCGCGACCGAAACTTCATTGACATCATCCACAGTCTCGTTGTCCCCTTCTAGATAGCACAAGCGGAGGATACCCTGGATTTCGGCACCCTCCACTAAAATTCCTTTTTTTAATGCACTAATCCATCCGGGGAATGTAGGTCGACTTCACCCGTCCCATGGCATTAATGCGCGCCTCCGCCAGGCGGTCCGCCGCCTCTTGCGACTGAATGCCCTCGTCGGCTGCTCTCCGCAGAATTTCGGAAACCTGCCGGCCAATGAGACGAACCCGGCTGTACGCGCGGTCATGGTGATAGCCGTCGCGGTGAAATTCATCTCCCACGTTCACGACTCCGCCGCCATTGATGACATAATCCGGTACGTAAACAATGCCGCGCCGCATCAATTCTAGACCATGGCGCGGTTCCCGCAACTGGTTGTTAGCGGAACCGGCCACAATTCGTACTTTTAGTTGGGGAATCGTGTCGTCGTTGAGAATCGCCCCCAACGCACACGGCGCGAATATGTCGGCCTCGACGCCATAAATTTCTTTCGGCTCTACCCACACGGCACCTAAGTCCTCGGCAGCGGAACGACTCTCCTCGGGGTGGATATCGGTCACGGTCAGCCGCGCCCCGGCCTCTTTTAATAGATTGGCCAAGAGGAATCCCACATGCCCCATCCCTTGGATCGCCACATGCTTTCCAGATAGGTCCGGCGAACCAAAAACCATGGTAGCGGCTGCCTTCATACCCTCCATCACGCCTAACGCGGTTGCTGGTGAGGGATCACCGCTGGTCTCCTTAAGACCGCCCACGAACTGGGCCTCACGAGCCACCATGGCCATATCCTCAGCCGTAATGCCAACGTCTTCCGCCGTGATGTAGCGTCCACCCAAGCTTTGAATGAGACGGCCAAAGGCGCGTAGCAACGCCTCGCTCTTGTCTGTGCGGCTATCCGCCCAAATGACCGACTTGCCGCCGCCCAAATCAAGACCCATGGCCGCGTTCTTATAAGTCATGCCACGAGACAATCGCAGGACATCGGTAATCGCGTCTTCCTCGGAGTCATACGGCCACATGCGGCAACCCCCCAGGGCCGGGCCCAGAGTCGTGTCGTGAATGCCAACAATCGCCTTCAAACCGGTGGTCTTGTCATACCAAAACACGAGTTCCTCGTGTCCGTACTTCTCCATCTCCTCAAATATGTTCATGACTTCCTCGCCGTGAAGCGAGCGCCACTCCCTTTCATCATGCCGGGTATAACCCGGTTTTTTTCCTCACACATAATGGCACAACCATTCCTGGCGGTAAACGGCTTTGATAAAGTATTTCCTTGCCCACAAGCTTTACATTCGACCAATTCTCCCCTCCCCGTTCCAAGCGCGCCCATTTAATGCCAGAACCCAATCAGTGTAGAGGCGCCTGCGCGATCGTTACCGATAAGGCTAAAAAATCGTCACGGCAGGCACGCGGATATCACCCAACCCATCGTCTTAATCACGGTGGCTATGCCAGATTTTGGAGGTGATCTTGGTTTAATCAATGGAAACACCGCCCCGAGGCTGCCGATCCCAACAGTTTTCGCCGCAATGGCTGATAAGACTTCCATCCCTAAGCGATTTGCCCCAGGATAGCCGTTTAGAGACATTCCCAGAGAGATTTTCCGACAGTCCCATAAAATCACCACCAGGCCTAGACGCTGCGGTTCCACCCGCGCCAGGAACGAACACCCGAAGGGTTGGCCGCCTAGGAGGAATACGCACGGGGTGATTGCCAGAACGTTTGTACTGTTATACAATTGCGTGGGAATTTATCCTATGTCTCACGTAAGAAGGAGGATGTTGCCATGCCGGGCAATACGAATAGCCGTGCCGCGGGTAAGCGCTGGTGGTATCTGGTTTTGATTCTTCCCTTTATCGCCACCTTGTTTCCCCAATTATACAACAGCATGACGCCAACGCTGGCTGGCTTGCCGTTTTTCTACTGGTATCAAATGCTATGGATCATCATCACCGGATTGTTGACCATTGCTGTCTATTACGTGGTCCGCTAACACAATTATCCAAATAATGACGCTAAGGGAGGTTTGGCATGAACGCCACAACCATGGCTGTGTTCCTGGTACTGTTCGTTTTTGTCACAGTACTAGGATTTTACGCTGCCCGCTGGCGAAGATCCTCCACTCGGAGCATTGAGGAATGGGGGCTAGCTGGCCGGCAGTTTGGAACGTTTTTCACTTGGTTCCTATTAGGGGGCGACCTCTACACCGCGTACACATTCATCGCGGTGCCGGCACTGGCATTTGGCGCGGGGGCAATCGCCTTTTTCGCGGTTCCATATACCATTGTCGTCTACCCGTTTATTTTTATCGTACTGCCGAGATTCTGGTCGGTGGCCAAAGCCAAAGGCTACATTACCGCCTCGGACTTCGTGCGCGGCCGCTTTGACAGCCGCGGGTTGGCTCTGGCCGTGGCTATTTCCGGTATTCTTGCCACGATGCCTTATATCGCGCTGCAGTTGGTGGGAATGCAGACTATCCTTAAGGCCTTAGGGTTTTCTGGCTACATTCCGCTGGTGGTGGCGTTTGTCATATTGGCCGTGTACACCTATCTCAATGGATTGCGAGCACCAGCGATGGTGGCCATTGCGAAAGACACGCTCATCTACATCACCATCATCGTGGCGCTTATTGTCATTCCTGCCAGCCTGGGGGGATTTGGCCACATTTTCCAGGTTGCCAACGCCAAGTTAGGGGCGGCTGCGAAACCGTCCTCGATTTTGCTATCGCCTAAACTCTATACTGCGTACTCCACGTTGGCTTTAGGCTCAGCCGTGGCTCTTTTCTTCTACCCCCACGCTATGACTGGAGTGTTTGCCTCGCGGTCGCGTGACACAGTGCGAAAGAACGCCGCTTTCCTGCCTCTATATTCGCTGCTGCTGGCGGGCATCGCGCTGCTGGGCTTTATGGCCTTGGCCGCCAACATCAACGTCAATGGGGACAACAACATGGCGGTTCCGCTATTATTCCTGAAAGAATTCTCCCCATGGTTCGTGGGCGTAGCCTTTGCCGCCATTCTTATCGGCGCCTTGGTGCCGGCCTCGGTCATGGCTATCGCGGCCTCTAATCTATTCACCCGCAATGTGTACGCCGAGTACTTCGCACCGAAAAGCACTCCGGAACGGCAAGGACAAATCGCGAAAATTGTCTCGCTTATCGTCATGGCGGGAGCGCTGATATTTGTCGTGGGTATTCCCTTGCAATTCTCCCTCTATCTGCAAACCTTGGGCGGGGTGTGGATACTGCAAACGGTGCCCATGATTGTGGGAGGACTTTACACCCGCTGGTTCCATCGCACCGGCCTGTTAATTGGCTGGCTGGCAGGGATGGTGCTGGGAACTCTGATGGAAGCCTCGGTAGGGTTCACCAGTTCGTTCTTTGCCCTTTCTCCCGGCATCATTGGCTATTCGGGAATTTGGGCCTTAATCGTCAACCTTATCGTTGTGGTGGTACTTACGCTCATTCTCAATGGCGCCCGCGTATCCAACGGGCAGGACCACACTACGGAAGAAGATTACGGCACTGACGTAACCTCGGCCTAATAGATACCTTGGCAAGCATAACGACTAAGGTCCGGAATCCCCTCGGGGACCCGGACCTTAATCCTTAATCAAAGGCCGTCAAATTGCGCTTAGCTAGCCTTCATCTGCATTCTCAGCTTATCCGCCACCATGGCGATAAATTCGGAATTGGTCGGTTTACCGCGGTCACGATTTACGGTGTGGCCGAAAATGCCGTTAATCACGTCCACGTTTCCGCGAGACCAGGCCACTTCAATGGCATGGCGAATAGCCCGCTCCACACGGCTGGGCGTTGTTTTATACTTGGTCGCGATGGCTGGGTACAGTTCCTTGGTCACGCCGCTCAACAAGTCCACCCGGTGAATCACCATAAGAATGGCTTCACGCAGATAAAGATAGCCTTTAATATGTGCGGGGATGCCGATTTCATGAATCATGTTGGTCACTTCGATGTCCAAATGCTTAACAGGGACCAGGGCCAATTTCCCTTGAGGCAGGATCGCCTTGCGCTCGGGTACGGTGGTACCGGCCAACTGCTTAATCCGAGACGCCAACACCTTCAGATTGAAGGGCTTTAAGATGTAATAATCAGCCCCTAATTCCAACGCCTTTTGCGTCATAGTTTCCTGACCAAAGGCTGTCAATACCACAACTTTTGGGCGCTTTTCCCACTCCATTTGGTTCATCCGCTCGAGAACACCGATGCCATCCAAGTGCGGCATGATGATATCCAACACAATAACATCGGGGGTCTGCCGACTCAAAAACTCCAGCACCTCAATGCCGTGGTTGGCCGCTCCCAACATTTCCAACCCGTCTTCCTGACGCACCGCCTCTTTCAGAAGCTCGCAAAATTCGCGATTATCATCGGCAATCAAAACTTGAATGGCCACTTGATATCCCCCTGCCCGTAAAAAATTGGCACTTCTGGTTCATTAAACTGTTCTCCGATTTTTGTTAATCTCCTGCTAAGCACCCGATGCCATATCCGCGATTCTCTGCCAGCCTGTGACACAATCCGACAAGAGGCGACTTAGGCCAGAATTTGCCTCACTTCGCGTCCTGCACGATTTTGACGCCAATTTACCGCTTCCCCGACGGCACAGAAGCGCGGAAAAAATTGGAGAATTTGACGAACGATTCTCGTTTTACCACGCAAACTCCTTCTCTTGTCGAACAAAAAGCGAGAGTCGTGTCAGTTTCTTGAAAATAGCGCGGATGAAGGGCGCTTAGCCCCTCACCCGCGATAACTCGGCTGGTCGGCCATCCAATAGGCATAGCAGCCGAATCCCATGCTGGGACGGTTAACAAGTACATGGGTAACAGCCCCCACGACCCGCCCGTTTTGTATAATCGGACTGCCACTCATTCCTTGAATAATTCCTCCCGTATCCCTCAAAAGCCGGGGATCGGTCACTTGAAACAAGAGACCTTTAACCGTTGGCCGATTCTGAACCGCCGCGCGGATTATCTGAATGCGAAAGCTTTCGGGAAACTGACCGTGCACGACCGTTATCATCTCGGCAGGCCCTGTCCGCACTTGGTCCGGAAATGCCAACGGCATTGCTTGGGTGGGACCCCAAACGGGCAAATGGTTGAGCTGCCCCACAATGCCGAATCGGCCATTAAAACGGGTATACCCGGACACATTGGAGGAACCGGCCAATACCCCGATCTTTTGCCCGGGCTCAGTGTCGGTGGCGGGAACTAATCCGACAATATCAGCTCCCATGACACCTCCTTGGGACAACCCCACCGGTCTGCGGGTCAGCCCGTCGCTAATACTATGGCCAAGTGCCGCGAATCGATGCGTACCGGGGCTAAAAAAGGTTAAGGTGCCCACACCGCTGGTGTGATCCTGAACCACGGCACCAATTTCCCAGCGCCCCGTCCGCGGCGACAAGACCGGCTCTACCTGCCGTTCACGGTCACTTCTGGCCCCCGCCACCCATAATCGCAAGGGCTGATGGCGGCGCCCGTCGTACGCGATGCGACTGGTAAAAAACCCCACGCTGAGGGCAGGCCTACCATCGACACGGGTGATAACGTCGCCCCGCTCAATTCCTGCCTCCAAGGCGGGATCAGGATGCCGGCCTAGCGAAGTCACGGAGGAAAATCCTGTGACCATCAGTCCTTCAGTATGGGCCAGCACTCCCACGGATTCCCCACCCGGCACCACATAGATGGGCTTGGTAACGTCCACCGGTACGCCTCGCCAGGGTATGCGCCCAAACAAACGAAAGCGTAAAAGATAATGACCGACGCGCGGAGTGCGCAAGCGAATGACTTGTGTATGGGAAATGATAACCGGTTTGGAACCGCTTTCTTGCACGGATAGCGGTATCCATCGTGACCAGGGCAGCACCAGATCTTGCCCGGCTGTCGTTTGCACGCGGGTAGGAAAATTAACGAGACGCCGCACTGGAGCGGCAGTACCCAAAGCCACGACCCCCAGCGCGCCCGCCAATCCCAACACTTTAACCAAGATTCCCGGTTTGCGCGGCCTACTCACCTTTGCCATCACCTCCTCGCGCTTAACCTGTCCGAAACGGGAAGCCGCTCATTCCCGGGAACAAAGGCAGGTGGTGACAGGAGAGGAAGGTCAATCGCGGAAGTTCACCGATATCGTTGAGCCAAGGCAATCTATTGGCAAGCGGACAAAAAATTACAGAGTCAAAAGTTTTTGTGCCAGGTCTTCAGCGGCGTTGGGCCGCGCCCAGGTTTTTTGACAAGCGACCATATGCTGACGCGGCACTGAAGGCTCCTCGATTAAATTCTTGGCCTGCTGTTCCAAATTATTATCGCCCCGCACCGCCAAATCATGCGTAATTAATCGATCGCGATTGACTTCTTCTTGACCCGCAATCCAATGCGTTAAAATCCAGGGGACGGCCGACTGGCACACTTCGGCGGCCGTTACCCCGCCGGGCTTTCCCACCACCAGGCGGGCCGCTTTCAACAAGCTGGGCATATGCTCAATGTAGCCTAAAATATGAATCCGTTCCGGCCAACGATATTCGTCAAGCTTCCAACGCAAGGCCTCATTGTGCCCACAAATGGCCAATACCGGGTAGGGCAGCTCGGCAAGACGCTTTAAGATGCGCTTGTACGGACCCAGGCCCAAACCACCTCCTAGCAAGACGATGGGGCCGTGCCGCATTTGCCCCAGTAAAGGGTGGGACTCACTAAACGATGCGCGAATAGGAATGCCGAGAGGCCATACCCGATCACGCGCGTAACCAAAACGGGCTAAATCATCCGCTTGTTCGGGAAACCACACGGCATAGGCATCGGCCATCGGCTCGTACCAAAATTGGTGGACCGACAAATCCGTTAATACCCCCACCAAACGAAGCGTGGGATGACGATCCTTAACCGCCGACCATCCGGTCAAGGCATAAGGGTGCGTGGCCACCACCACATCGGGTTGATAGGACTGATAGACGGGCTCCAATGCCTCAGCTCCCGCCCTGCGCCAATTGTCGCGGTGATGATGCCACAAGGCTGGAAGCCGGTCTCCCATGCGGAATAACGAACCATATACGCCAGAAAGATAACGAATGCCAAAAAAATAAAGGCGGGCTTGAAACCGCATATCCTTTACTAAATGATGGGAAAACGCCACCTCGGCCCCTTTCAAGGCTAAAGCCTCCGCCAACGCGCGAGCGGCGATATCATGCCCGGTCCCGATTGGCAAGCTGGAAATCAACACCCGCATTATTTCACGCTGCCCTTTTTCATGATCCGGTGTCCAACAAGGCTTGGGCATGGCGCAATGCCACTTCATGGCTCGACCCGCTTAGCATTCGGGCAATTTCCTCAACCCGAGACGCCCCCTGCACCACGGTCGCGCCGGATTCGCTCATTCCGCCATGCAAGGCTTTATGCACGCGAAGCTGATGATGAGCCTGTGCCGCCACCACAGCCTGATGGCTCACCGCCAGCACCTGGCCCCGCGACCCCAGCCGCCGCAGCAATTGCCCCACCTGTTCGGCGCTAGCGCCTCCCAATCCTTGATCGACCTCGTCAAACATTAAAATGATATCAGCGCGTGACCGCCCCATCACCGCCAGCGCCAGGGCAACCCGGGCCAACTCTCCCCCGGAAGCGACCTTGCTTAACAATTTTAAGGCTTGTCCAGCGCCAGCGGAAAACATCACGTCTAGCGCGTCAATTCCCCGCTCTGACACTTCCTCGCCGGCCCAGTCAATAACTACGCGCCCCGTGGGCATTTCCAGCGCCTGAATTTGTTGCGTCAATTCCCCAGCCGCTTTTTCCAACAATGCGCGACGCCCTAGAGAAAGGTGGCTTGCCGCTTCTCCTAGTTGAGCCTCGGCGTCATCGCATTGGCGCCGCGCTTGGGCCAACTCCCAGTCCAAATTTTCCAGCCGAGCGATTTCGCTGTCCAAGGATTTTAGATAGTCCATCACATCTTGCAGTTCGGGGCCATATCGCCGTTTTACCCGGCTCAAAGCGTCAGCTCGCGCTTCCAATTCCTCTAAGCGCTCAGGATTTAAATCAATGCGCTCCATCCAGTCCGTAATCTCCAGACGCGCTTCCCCCACCGCTTGCAAGGCGTCGCCCATAATCCGAGACAGATTGTCCAGGGATGGATCCAGCCGTGCCAGTGCTTGGGCTAAATGCAGCGCCTCATCCGTTTGAGACAAAAGGCCCAACTCCGCTTGTGTCCCGTCTAAGCGCGCGTACAGATCCTGCCCCGTTTCCATTAAAGTGCGACCAGACCTTAGCCGGGATAACTCCCGCGCCAGCAGAGTATCCTCCCCGGGTTTAATGTCCAGCGCCCGCAATTCGTCCCGGATCTGCCGCTTCTCCTCCAATTCCCCCATCGCTATGCCGCCTTTTTCCAACTGACGCAGTGCCGACATAGCCCGGCGGTAAGTGCCAAAGGCCGCTTTAC
>JAJYTS010000128.1 GCA_021792935.1 Bacillota bacterium
TTCGAAAGAGGGTACGTATTTGAAATCCGTTCGAGTTGCCGTCATCATAGGGGCGTTCGTTTTCATCGGCGCGATCTCAGCAGGGTGCGGCCCCGCTACCCACAAAACATCAGACGAGCCCCCTTCGAACGTCTCTGCTAGCCAATCGGCGATGGCTCCTCGCATACTGAATCCACAATCTCTCATCGGTCATGCGATCAGCGTCTTGCAAAACCACCATACGTGGGTGACTATTCATGCCCATCGCGACCTAATTGTTGAGGCGGTTCCCTCAACATCACGTCCTCGCTTAGTCATTCCCTACCCTACGATAGACTGTGCCGGCTCCGGGATGCTGACTCACGTGGGGCCCAACACCGTGGTGACGGGCTGCACCAACCTCTGGGTTCTCCATCGGAACCAATGGATTAAAAGAACCCTACCGGAGGCGATTGTAGGCGGTGCCATGTCTCTCACCGGCACCAGCCACCAATGGTGGTTCCTCACGTACGGCGCTGGAGCATCGGGAAACGAAAGTATCGCCATCTGGACTAGCACCAACGAAGGGGCCTCATGGACTCGTTTAGCCACGAGCTCGAATCAGCCCCATGCTTTGCCGTATTATGGCGATAAAACCGGTCTGGCCGTTGCCCCTCAGGGCAGTCTGTGGCTGACCGGGACCACGATGGGACTCGGGTACGGATGGCTTTATCACGGCCACCCCGACGCGCGCAGTTGGTCATCGAGCCCCATCCCTGTACCGAACAAGTGGGCGAATTCTGAGTTAGCTTCGTATCCTCCGGTATTCCCGAGCGATCATCGCGGCTATTTGCCCGTAACCGTGAATGGCACATTTAACGGACTGGCGATCTATTCCCGTGATCAAGCGACAAACAGTTGGAAGCTGACCGGCGCGATTCCCGGCCCCGTTGGGACAACGCGATGGGACTTTACAGCGTCCTCCTCGACGTCGTTATGGGTGGCCGTGGGCCACCACCTGTGGGTTAGTCGCGACGCGGGCCAGACTTGGCACGAAATATGGAAAGCGCCACCACAGTGGGACTTGGTAAGCGTCAGCTTTTCCGGTTCCCGTGATGGCGTTCTCCTGGCCGTTCGACCGTCGGGCGATGCTTTTTCCCTCTGGGTTACGCAAGACGGCGGGAAAACGTGGGTATCCCGCAGCGCTCCGTGATGTGAGGCATCTCGAACATCTACACGATCGACAGCATATAACTTTGACCACCGCGATCATCGGAACTGTCGAGGTCCAGGTTCTGTCCGCCAGCAAATCCCTTGACCCCACAGATATTTAATGCCGACCCCGGTTCCATATACTGATAGAGGTATAAGGGAACGGGGATCTTGCTGCCACACCCGGTCTGCGTGAAACTGCCGAATACAGACCAATCAGGGATGGCTGTTGGATCACTCGCATAGCTGCAGTCCTCGGGTTGAGCCGTCCAGAACCCATAGCACGTGTATTCATCATCCGGCCAATACTCGCACACAGTATTTAGGCAGTTTTGAACAGACAACTGGGGATACCATAGCTCACCCGATGGCGTGAACTGGGTGTAAATGCCAGGAAGGAAGGGCCGTACGCCATTATAGTCGTAGTTGAATACCGTGTTCGCCCAACCAGCCCAATAGGCTGGCTCGATTTTAACTCCAGGTTCCACATCCAACCAAACGATGACCGGATCACCGTTCGAGGGCAGAGTCAATTGCGTAGCCTCGATCGCACTGATGATGCTCTTACACGTTGCCGTCGCGTCATCAACTCCGTAACCGTGTCCTAAATTTCCTCCAGTCGCTTCTCGGCTAGACAGCCCACCTTGTAACGGCGCTATTCGTACAAGGTTTCCATCAGTATTCTTTTTAGCCGTGGTGAACTCTCCTGAATACCAATCCGCCCCGCCGTAAAAATAACGACCGGCCCATTGAGGCCAAGCCTTTTTCCAGTTATAGAACGCAGCCCAGTCGATGCTAGCCAAAGAATCCACCGTGTCTACTGCCCATGCCATTGTGAATCCACCTCCACTTATCAAACGCTTGTATGCCTTCTGCATCTGAAGGCACCTTCAGCTTAGCGCCCGAAATCCCCACTTGGCGGACACTAAACTGGCACTTATCCCACACTTTCCAGACATCGGCCAAACCTTCCAAACTTAACCCGGTGCTCGAAAGCAATACCCCACACCGCGACGATTCACGAGAATTCGCGGCTGACGAGGGTGAACTTCAATCGCTTCACGAATCCGATGGACATGTCGCCACAAATCATCGGGGACACGCGGTTCACCCGGCCACCCCACGGCAAGCAATTGCGTGGTGGCAATCACCGCGTTGGGGTGTCGAACCAGAAATTCTAAAATCGCAAAGGTCCGCGCAGGCAAAGAAATAAATCGTTTCCCTCGCCACACCCCCTGCTGAGCAAAGTCAATGCCAATCCACGGAGCAACCAAGAGGCAATCTTCTGTACATAAATCCTCGATGGACTTTGCCATGACTTCCTCCTCCGAAGCAAATTACTTACGTCTGTCGTGGATTCTGAAGTGAATCGGAAAACGAACCAAATGCCACCATTCCAAAGACCATACCCCGTTCGCTGTTGCTATGGTTTTTGGGATTGGCGACCTTTCGCTAGTGCCCCATTTTTTGGTAACAACATAACGCAAGGGGAGAGGACAAGGTTACACTAAAGACACCATACAACTAAGCCAATGAGGGTGATCAGCTATACTATGATCATTGGAGAGGGTGATCAGTGATCAAATGGCTACCCTGGATGAAGCAGCTCAACAATTGCAAATATCCAAGGCAACCTTGCGGCGGTGGATAAAATCCGGATCAATCGAAGCCTATCTAGATAAGCACGGTCCCCATGGTCCTCAATGGCACATTCCTGACGGGGCCATTGTGCGACGTCTTCACCCTGATCAACCCATTGTCGAAGTGCTGTCGCCAGATAATCTCCACCCTATGCAAACGATCACGGTGATCAAGGACACTATGATCAAGGTTGAAGAAACCGTAGAACAACTGACCCGAAACCAGGAACACATCGCGGAAAGCATGATAGGCATGCATCAAGAACTCTTGGCGGAAGTTCGTCAACTTCAGCACCACGTCGCCCAATTAGAAGCGCACCCGCGCCACAGTTGGTGGCCATGGAAGCGATAAGAAGGGGCCGGGGGCCGATGGGTCTGCGTGCCGCCGGGGCAGCGGAGCGCCGGAAGTGGTGGGCCTAGGCCCGGCACAGCCTCTGGTTGGAAGGCTTGACCTTAGACCCGTAGGACGAAGCGTTATTTGAGCGGTATATCCGCGGGGAAATCACGCGGACGGAACTGCATGCGGCCGTC
>JAJYTS010000035.1 GCA_021792935.1 Bacillota bacterium
GCCTATTGCGGCGACATGGCTATGGAAGTCGCGACCCAGGCGGTGCAAACGTTGGGCGGTTATGGGTATATGCGGGAATACCCCGTCGAAAAATGGTTCCGAGACGCGAAAATAATGTCCATCTATGAAGGAACCACTCAAATTCAAAAGCGGGTCATGACCCGCCTATTATAAGGAATCTACCAGTGAGGAGATATAGCCATGACCACATCAGAAGTGTTTTCGCAACTGAAATCCCGACTCGAATCGAAAGTTGCCCAATTAAGTAATTCTCAGGGTGTCTATCAATTTAATTTAACCGGGGAGGACTCCGGAACCTACTTCATCTCCATTGCCGACGGGGTTTTGCAAGCGCAGGCGGGGACCGCCGCTAATGCCGGGGTTACCATTACCATGCAAGCGGCAGACTTCAAGGCTTTGGCCGAGGGGAGCCTCAATCCCATGACCGCTTTTATGAGCGGCAAGTTGTCGGTTGCGGGCGATATGAATCTGGCGCTCAAATTGCAAACGCTGATTGCCTAAAGAAAGGAAAAAAGGGGACATAACATGCGCGAAGCCTATATTGTCGATGGAGTTCGCACCGCTTTCGGCCGGCGCCAGGGCGGATTGTCACGGGTGCGTCCAGATGATTTGGCCGCTCAGACTTTGCGGGGGCTGATGGAGAAAACCGGGCTAGAGGCAGCCGCCGTGGAGGATATTCGCTTAGGCTGCGTAACCCAGGTGGGAGAGCAAGGATTTAATATCGGTCGGGTGGCCCCACTGGTTGCCGGGTTTCCGGTAGACGTCCCGGGAGTGAGCATCAACCGCATGTGCGCGTCTAGTTTGGAGGCGGTAAACCAGGCCGCGCAGGCCATTCGGGCGGACGTTCATGATTTGGTTATTGCGGCGGGCGTAGAATCGATGTCACGGGTGCCCATGGGTTCTGACGGCTCAACTTTTAGCGAGGGGTTGCTGGGCCGGTTCAATATTGTACCGCAAGGCGTATCGGCGGAAATGATTGCGACACGATGGAGCCTGCCTCGAGAGGCGCTTGACCAATTTTCCCTGCAAAGCCATCAGAGGGCTCTAGCGGCTCAGGATTCTGGTTACTTCGCGGAAGAAATCATGCCCGTGGCCACAGTGGACGGAGAAGGCCGAGCCGTCACTATTGCAAAGGATGAGGGTCCAAGGGCAGGCACCACTTTAGAAAAAATAGGGTCCCTAAAACCGGTATTTAAGGCGGATGGGTGCGTCACTGCAGCGAATTCGAGTCAAATTACCGATGGTGCCGCGGCTTTGCTGGTGGCGTCGGAGGATGCCCTGCAAAAGCATCAATTGAAGCCCCGTGCCCGTATTGCCGCCATGGCGGTGGTGGGGGTAGATCCGGTGATTATGCTGACCGGTCCCATACCGGCTACCCGTAAAGTCTTGGACAAGGCGGGATTGACCTTTGATGATATTGACGTCTTTGAGATTAATGAAGCCTTCGCATCGGTCGTTTTAGCCTGGGGGGAAGAATATCATCCGGACTGGAGCCGTGTGAACCCCAACGGGGGCGCTATTGCCTTAGGCCATCCTTTAGGGGCATCAGGCGGCCGTCTTGTCCTGACTGCCATTCACGAGTTGGAACGGCGCCGGGGACGTTGGGGTCTTATTGCCATGTGCATTGGTTGGGCATGGCGGTGGCCACAGTCATCGAGCGCGTCTAATGGTTCTAAAAACTGGATGGCCAGCATTTGCGCGGCCAGTTTTGCGTGAAATGGGCAATCCGCCGCATCACCAATTCTCCTTGACGTCATTTAAGAACCAGAAAATATAGGGCGGGCGGGTGGTGATGGGGAGGGACACGGATTCACGGAAAGGTGTTACCTCATTTGGCGGAAGATGGCCAATAGACAAAACCCCACCCGGAGGGATATCCCGCCAGTATCTGGCTGTTTCCCACCGCTTGCAGCGGGAATGCCGCGACCCCGGCATTGTCGAGTCCAGAGGGAGGCTGAATGGCCACCCATTGTCCCGTGTGCTTGGTTGATTCATAAATCACCCCGTTGGGCGCGCCATAGATAAGGTTGCCATTCGCGTTCGCAGCTAGCTGGCCCAGCCCTTGAGTACCGCTTCCCTGCGACGGAACCGGTAGGATGGACCACTGCTTGTGAGCCGCCAGGTACCGCACCACGACTGGCCCACCGGCGTTAATCAAAGCGGAAACATCTCCGTTAGTGCTCATCACCATGGTGGTGGGAGCTGCTCCCATGGGGGGGAAGTTGGGCACCTGACTCCAAGTCTCTCCACCGTTTTTGGTTTGCAAAACCGGCCCAATACCGTCGCCGCCAATGGGAATAAGGGCTACGACAGCCACCTTTTGATTCACCGGGTCAATGGCGTAGGTTTGTACCTGCCAGTGTTTGGCGTCCAGCGGAAGGATAGTATGCCAACCTTGCCCGTCCGTGCTCCAAGCGAGTGTGCCGTTATAAATGGCCCAGTAGCGATTTCCGATGGCGATCAGCATCGTGGCCGATTGCCGCCCTAATCCCCACGATTTCCAAGTAGTCCCGCCGTTGACGGTGATGAATCCTCGACTAAGCCCCGAAGGAGCTTCTTCTAACAATAGCGCGCTATCGGGAGAGGACGGCAGGCCGGCTACGGTATCGACAGTGCTGGCTGCCGGGAGGGCGGGGGATTGCATCCACATGGGATTAGTACCGGGGACAATGTCTGCCCACAAATTGCCATGGGTCACGTAAACATGAGATCCTGCCGCGGAAAACGTATCAATGGCACCATATCCGCCTGTGTACCACTGTGCCTTATTGGGACCGGCGTTGGCCTGCGACATGCTTTTAGCGGGAACGATGGCGGTGCCTTTGCTGCTGCTGGAACCAGAAAAGCTATAGACTGGCATGCCCAATTTAAATACCACGCCTGATTCAATTTGCATGTGGGTATTTAATAGCAGCGACAAGGAATCGCCGTTGTGGCCGCCCAAGACAAACTGCCCCGCCACCCGAAGGTTATATCCGGTCGGCTTGGACAAGGGATAGGTTTGATAGGCCGGCACCAAACTGACAACGTTGTAGGAGCCCGAACTCAGGGCACGTATGGCGCTCCGCAGCGGTTTGGGCAGCCGCACAACCGCTAACGACCCGGTAGAAGCTTGACGTTGGCCTTGGGAGGGCTGCACAAAAAAGGGCAGAGACAGGAAGACGGCCGCCGCTGCCGCGGTAGTGCCCAATCCCAGGCGCCATGACCGGGACCGCTGGCGCGCCATGCGATTGCGGGGGTGCCAAGCCGGCTGAAAATGGAGATTGAGGTTTTCCGCCAGCGCCTGGTCTAGTTTTTCTCCCACTTGGCCTTCCCAGTCAAAGCTCATACGGAGTTCTCCTTCCAAACCGGCTGTAATAGTGGCTTAAGGTGCTGCCGCGCCCGGTACAACCGGGTTTTGACCACTTGTTCGCTTACCTGCAACGCCTGTGCGGTTTCCTTGAGACTGCGGTCCATGTAGTAAAACAGCAGGATGCACTGCCGTTCGGGGGGATTGAGCCGCATCACCGCGTCCAAAACCTCCCGGCTGTCGGATAGCAAGGGGGTGGCATCCTCTTCGCCTATAGTGACTTCTAATAGATCCGTGGGGTCTTCCGGGTGCCGCTTGTGATGCCGCATGCGGTCCCGGCATAAATTGGTCACTGTATGAAATAAGAGCGCCCCCGACAGCGTATTCGCACCTCGGCGGCCGACATGCCTCCACATACGCAACATCGCTTCTTGCACCACATCCTCCGCATCCGGACGAGAATGCAAGGTTACATAAGCATATCGAAAGGCTTTGTCACCAAATTCATGGACAAAATCATCAAACAACCGTTGATCGCGCGCGTCCGTTTCGGGCAACCCCTTTACCGCATCCCTATACTTAACGCCACCGCCAGTAACTAGGTTACAACCCGTGAAAAAGGCTTAGCGAACCCAAGAAGCTCAGACCAATAATGGCAAACACCCCAGCCGCGGCACGCTGCACCAGCACGGCACTAACATGGCCTGTTAAAATACGGCCAAATCCCACCACTAAGCCATTAGCGGCGATAAGCGCCATAGACGCCGCCACACCTACCTCCCAGAGCGACCGGGGGTGGGCGGCAGCAAATGTGAGCGTGGCCATTTGCGTCAGGTCCAAAAATTCCGCCGCGAATATGGCCGCGAAGATCCGTGGTAGAATCCACGTCAAACGAGAGTTTTCTACCGGGCGGAACGGTGTGGAAGTATTCTTCGGTGCCTCACGGGATTCCTTCCATATCCAAATGGAAATTACCAGAAAAAGAAGAGACTCAATAATTCTTAGCGGCGTGCGCGGCACCAGCGACAACACCCGCCCCGCCGTCAATGCCAAGACCGTTTGCGCGACCAATGCGGCAGAGGCCGTCAACCATACCCAAAAAGGACGGCAGCGGCTGACAAAGGCCAGCGACACCAAAGATGTCTTATCGGGCAGTTCCACCATAAATAAAGTGCCAAAAACGACGAAGGGCCACCACATTTTCGTCCCTCCCCGCTGTTAGGCTATCCCACCTCCCCTGGACATGCAACCAATTGTGGTCCGAGATAAGGCATTGTGCCTGACCAACACGGTGTTTGGGGCCCAATGAGGAAGTCGCTGCCGTGGCCTCCGGCGACCTTACAAAACTCACCCTGCGAGCCATTTTCTGCTATGATAATGGAGAACATGGCAGCACCGGACGACGGGAATAATCGCCTACCCCTGTCGGGTGATATTTTGGTGCGTGCATCAGAAAGGGCAAAGAGAGCTTCGACGGGAGGGGTTTTTATTGCAAAACGAAGACAGCCTGAGAAAGTTGGTGGGTCTTTTTACGGGTCCCAACGCAGGCTATCTCGTGGAGGCCTACGAATTATACCAACAAGACCCACACAGCGTTGACCCGGTTACGGCCGAACTTCTGCAACAGTTGGACGCCGCCCTCATTGACGAGCTAATTCATGGCCAATCTGGATCGGGTGGGGCTGGTCAAGGCTTGGCGGGACTGCCGGTTGAAAAGATTGCGAAAGCTGTGCAGCTAGCGCGCAAGATTCGTGAATTCGGCCATCTGCAAGCGAGTTTTGACCCCTTGGGAGTGGCTCCGCGGCAGGTCATCGATGATCCTGAAGTGATGGGCATTAGCGATGAGGATCTGCGCCAGATGCCATCGACGGTAGTATGGCCGAATCGATTGCGCACGGCGGCCAGCGCCTTTGAGGCCATCAACCTATTGCGCCAATTGTATTCCGGGCCATTAGGCTATGACTTTAGCCATGTTCACAATATTGTGGAGCGAGACTGGCTAAGACGGCAAGTAGAAGTCCCGGAGTCCTCTCCGTCCCTGACGGCTGAGGATAGACGGCAGCTTTTGCGGCGTTTGACGGAGGCAGAGGCATTTGAGCATTTTCTTCATACCACTTTCCCCGGGCAAAAACGCTTCTCTGGCGAGGGCACCGATGTTTTAGTTCCCATGCTGGACACGCTGGTCACGGCTGAAGTCGCGGCGGGAGCTCACGAAATTGTCATTGGCATGGCGCACCGCGGCCGACTAAACGTTTTGGTCCATGTGCTCGGCAAGCCATACAGCCGTATTTTTTCTGAATTCCACTCCACTGTCAACAAAGAGTTGGTCCCCTCTGAAGGGTCGATGGGCATCAACGCCGGGTGGACGGGGGATGTTAAATATCACCTTGGGGGGCGCAAACTGGTTCGCAACGGCGAACTAGCAGCCGTACGAATCAGTCTTTCCAACAATCCCAGCCATCTGGAGTTTGTCAACCCGGTTATTCAGGGTCAAACCCGAGCGGCGCAAGAAGACACGGAAAGCGCGGGGCCGCCCTCGCAAAATACGGAACGAGCCTTGGCGATCGCTATCCATGGGGATGCCGCGTTCCCGGGCGAGGGAGTGGTGGCCGAGACCCTCAACCTATCGCGGTTGCGAGGCTATCAAGTGGGCGGCACGGTTCACATTATTGTGAACAACGGACTAGGATTTACCACGGAAGCTCAGGATGGACGATCGACGCTCTATGCCAGTGACCTGGCTAAAGGATTTGAAATTCCCGTGGTACACGTTAATGCCGATGACCCGGAGGCTTGTCTCAGAGTTATCCGCATGGCCTACTCCTACCGACAAACCTTTCACAAGGATTTTTTGATTGACTTGGTGGGATACCGCCGCTGGGGACATAATGAAGGAGACGAGCCCGTATATACTCAGCCCACGTTGTACAAAAAAATTGCCAATCACCCCACCGTCCGGGCTATTTACGCAGACGCGCTAACGCAAGCGGGGGTCATTGACGAAGCCGAAGCCGAGCGCATGATGTCCGAGGCGCAAAGTCTTCTTCGGCAAGCAAAAGATCAAATGACGCTAGAGTCCCCGGATGAGGAACTCGAGGTTAGCACCTGGAGTGACGCTTTAGTAGGACTAGCGGAACCGACTGAAGTGGATATCGATATTCTGCGGCTGTTAGCCATGGAGATCCACCAATTACCCGAAGGATTTGTTCCCAACGCTAAGTTGGCACGTCAACTCAAGCGGCGCCAAGACAATGTCGAACAACCCCAAGGCGTTGATTGGGGATTTGCCGAGCATTTGGCCTTCGCGTCTATCTTACGAGATGGGACCCCAATACGCATGTCGGGACAAGACAGCGAGCGGGGTACGTTTAGTCATCGCCACGC
Source organism: Bacillota bacterium (assembly GCA_021792935.1). Lineage (GTDB taxonomy): Bacteria > Bacillota > Sulfobacillia > Sulfobacillales > Sulfobacillaceae > Sulfobacillus_B. Next base: position 6,695 of record JAJYTS010000035.1, read on the forward strand.
GGTCCTGCACGACGCCCAGACCGGCGCCACCTACACTCCGCTGCAGCACATCCCTTCCGCGCACGCGGCTTTCGCTATTTATAACAGCCCATTGTCGGAGGCATCCGTGATGGGATTCGAGTACGGCTACAGTGTTCAGTCCCCCCAGGTGTTGACCATTTGGGAGGCCCAATTTGGCGACTTTGCCAATGCGGGGCAAGTTATTATCGATCAGTTTATAACGGCGGCTCGCTCAAAGTGGAAGCAACGCTCCGGAATTATCTTGTTGCTGCCCCATGGCTACGAAGGACAAGGGCCGGAACATTCCAGCGCGCGTTTGGAACGGTATCTGCAGTTGGCCGGCGACAACAGTATTCGGGTGGTCAATTGCTCCAGTGCGGGGCAATATTTTCATCTTTTGCGGCAACAAGCCAATCTCATCCATCGAGACCCTCGGCCGCTGGTGGTCCTTACACCAAAGAGTCTATTGCGCCATCCCTTGGCGGCCAGTTCATTAAAGGATTTGGCGGAAGGGCGGTTTCAAGCGGTTGTTGACGAACGCAACGCGCCGGTGGAAGAAGTGCGGCGGGTGGTGCTAGCCAGCGGCAAGGTCATTATCGACCTGGTGCAGGCGCTCAAAGAGCAGCCTACCCAGCAGGTTGCTCTGGTTCGGGTGGAACAGTTGTACCCGTTCCCCACCACCGAGGTGACGGAGATAATTGCTCGCTATCAAAAAGCGACCGATATCGTCTGGCTGCAGGAAGAGCCGCAAAACATGGGCGCATGGCGCTACGTACAAACGCGGCTGACAGGAGAATTGCCAAAATCGCACCGACTCCGCTATATCGGTCGTCCGGAGCGCGCGGCAACGGCGGAGGGATTTCCAGAAATGCATAATGAGGAGCAGTCGCGGATAATGCACGAAGCGCTGCAATCCAAGGTGGTCTCAACCAGGGGAGGGCAACGGTAGTGTCAGAACTGAAAGTGCCGGAGTTAGGAGAATCGGTGGTCGATGCCACCGTCGGGAAATGGCTTAAGACTGTTGGTGAAGAGGTCAAGGTTGGCCAAGCGGTCGTAGAGTTGGAGACCGATAAAGTCAATTTGGAGGTTGCCGCCGAAGAGGATGGGGTGCTAGCCGAGATTTTGTCCCCCGAGGGAGCCACGGTTGCGGTTGGTTCCGTATTGGCGGTGATAAGCGCGGGGGAATCGGCCCCCAAAACCGCGGCGGTGGAGGAAGCTCCCGCTCCGCGACAGCAGCCTCAAGAAACGGCAGTGCCACCTCGAGCCACCCCCGATGTTCGTCGCGTGGCGCGTGAACAGGGGGTGGACCTGGCTCAAGTGGCCGGAAGCGGTCCCCACGGGCGCATTGTTCGGGAAGACGTGGTCACCCCGCCCGCTACTCCCTCCGTTCAACCCCCTTCATCCCCGCCACCCGCGGCCCCTGCCACTCCTGTGCAGCCGGTTGTGACCACGGGAACATTAGAGCGCCCGCAAGAACGGGTTCCCATGTCCTCGAGGCGCCAGACTATTGCCCGGCGGCTGGTGGAAGCGCAACATCAGGCCGCCATGCTCACCACCTTTAATGAAGTGGATATGACCCCCATTTTGGCGGTGCGGGCCCGCCGCCGCGAGGCTTTTAAAGAGCGATTCGGCGTGGGCCTTGGTTTTATGTCGTTCTTCACTAAGGCGGCTGTCGGGGCTTTAAAGCAATTCCCGCGGATTAACGCCGAAATTGCTGGAAGCGACATGATTCTGAAGCATTATTACGATATCGGAGTCGCGGTATCCACCGAGGGAGGACTTGTCGTTCCTGTCATTCGCGACGCGGACAGGCTTAGCTTTGCCGACATCGAGCGTCAAGTGGCCGATCTCGCGCAAAAAGCGCGGCAGAATAAGCTTACGCTCAAGGAACTTCAAGGCGGAACCTTTACCATCACCAATGGCGGCATATTTGGATCGTTGCTGTCCACACCGATACTTAATGCTCCCCAAGTGGCAATCTTGGGTATGCATAAGATTGAGGAACGGCCCATTGCCCTCAACGGACAAGTGGTGATACGGCCCATGATGTACCTGGCCTTGTCCTATGACCACCGTATTGTGGACGGCAGCGAAGCAGTGCGGTTTTTGGTGGCCATTAAAGAATTTGTCGAAGACCCGGAAAGGCTGCTGTTGGAAGGCTAGTGGCTACGCCAAGCCGATTGGCCGCCATTCGGGTTATCGATTCCGTGCTAATCGTGGCGGCGTCTAGCGCCACCTTATTGTTGGCGACTCACCCGGGCGTCGTAGGATGCCCGGGTTCGGCTGTTACCGGGGTTATCGACTGCCGCGCCGTCGTAACAAGTACGGGAGGTCATATTTTCGGGATGCCTCTGGGATTTTGGGGGTTGGTCTGGCTTGCGCTTTATTGGTTGGAGCGAATGGCTAGTCATGGCCGCTGGGAGAGATTTGTCGCCGCTCTCGCCTTGATTGGAGTGGCCTACGCGGTGGGGACGGAGATTCGGGTCGGACACATATGCGCCTGGTGCTCTTTGGACCAAGCGGCAATTTTATTCCTATCCGCCACGGGCTGGTTTCGGTCGTCGAGACGAGACGCGCGAGAATAGGAAGGAGTCCTCTCCATGTGGTTCGATGGTAAAGAGTGGAGATATATGATAGCTTATTTGTAGAAAGGGAAGAGCGAGGCCGATCTTCTCTCGCGCGATCGCGATAATCGCCTCGGAGAGGGTCCCCGAGGCAAACAGTTCATTATCGGTAAAGGTGTGTCTGCCCATGATACGGACAATTACAAATACGGTGCGGGCATATGTGGAGCTTACCAAGCCCGGCATTGTCCTATGGCTTCTTATTACCGGATATTGCGCGATGGTGGTTGCCCACCATGGATTCCCGGGCGTCGGAGTGACAATATTCACTATGGTGGGACTGGCGATGTCGGCAGGAGGCGCCCACGCTGTAAATATGTGGTATGACCGCGATATTGACCAAATTATGAAACGTACGCAAAAACGTCCCATAGTGACAGGGCGGGTGTCCGCGGGCAATGCCCTGGCGTATGGAATCGCCTTAGGGGCGGTTTCGTTTATCGGCATGGGGCTGCTCGTAAACTGGCTGGCCGCTTCCGCCTCCCTTGCCGGTTATTTGTTCTATGTTTTTATCTACACCTTTTGGCTAAAGCGGCGCTCGCCGCAGAATATCGTGATTGGCGGCGCGGCCGGGGCATTCCCTCCCATCGTGGGGTGGGCTGCCATGACCGGCCATGTGAGCGTGGCGGCGGTGCTCATGTTTATGCTTATCTTTATGTGGACGCCACCGCATTTTTGGTCGCTGGCGCTCTATCGGCAAGAGGATTATCGCAATGCCCATATTCCGATGATGCCGCTGGTTCGCGGACCAAAATCCACTAAAGTACAAAGTCTGATTTACACGGTGCTATTGTTGGCCGTATCCATCGCGCTATTTCTCACCCATACCGTGGGGTACATCTATTTGGGAGCCGCGATTTTGTTAGGATTGGCCTTCATTCTCTACAACATTCAACTGTTGCGGGAACCATCCAGCGAGTTGGTATGGGCCAAGAAAACGTTTCACTTTTCCCTGATTTATATCGCGGCCTTGTTTGTCGCTATGGTTGTTTAAACTCATCGCTATTAAATAGGAGGACTGTGTTGGCGCACTCTCGTTTTCTCGTCAATCTCACCAAGAGCCCACTCGACGACCCGGACCGGGTCACGGTGGCGTTTGTCATGGCCAATTCCGCACTCACCTTGGATAAAGAGGTGGTGGTGCTGCTTTCAACGGATGGCGTTTGGGCCGGCGTGCCTGAGCTTTATGGCAACGTACACGAGGACAACTTCTCGCCCTTAAAGGATCTGGTTGAAAGCTTGCTGGAAGGCGGGGGCCAAATATGGGCCTGCACCCCGTGCGTGAAAAAGCGTCAGTTAGAAGAGCAACTGCATAACCAGATTCGATTGGTCGGAGCGGTAAGCGCCATCGAATGGGTTTCGGAAGACGGAATTAGCTTTTCCTTTTAAGCGTGGCGTGGACCCCATTTAGACAAAGGTGAGCGGCATAACGCCACTCACCTTCAGTGTGATGCGCGCGGGTCAGCGGGAGCCGCAGGCGCAGTCATCGCATGAACAATCGCTGGCGCATGAGCAGGTGTCGGCACAGTGTCCGGGTGCGCATGCGCCACAGCAGCACTGTCCGACGATGGATTGTTCCATAAATGAACCTCCTTTTAAATCTAGGGTGCAATACCATACAAAATTTATGCGGGCACGCCTGGACTTTGCCGCAAAAGGGGACAAATGGAATACGCGTTGGCTCCGGCCGCGATCTTTAAGGAGTGGGGGAATTCCGCGATCTAACCCACTCCACCTGCTCTCTATGCTGTTGATGGAGCCAGGCGGCGGTGAGGCGAGGGTCGGCGCTTTCCCTCATATTTTCCAAGTCGGCGAGATATTGTCGGTCCGCATTAAGGCGGCGCCGGTATTCATTCGCGTCCGCGATATGGCCATGGCCGGGAATGACCATTCGCACGCCAGCAAGGTTCGCCAGCATCTTTAATCCGTCACGGTAATCCCTAATAGGGTTGGAAGCCCGCAGATCCAATAGCGGAACCTCCACATCCGATACCATATCGCCTGCCAGCAATAGTCCCAAGTCGGGGAAAAACAAGGCGGAATGCCCGGGAGCATGGCCATTATGAGTCAGAACCCGCGCCGCGGGACCATGCCAAAAAAGCTCATGAGAGCCTTCGGGCAGGGGACTCAACGACGCGAAAAGTTCCAGAGGGTGACCGGGAGCCTCCCGTGTTAACTCCTCCACCAACGCTGAGCGTTGCGCCTGAGCCACCTCCACACAGGCCCTGGCAGCGAATCGAGGCGCCTGTTTCCATTCTTTAGACCATAATAGATGATCCCAATGGGGATGCGTGGAGAAACCCGCATCAACCCGATAGCCCCAAAGGGCTATTTCCCGGGTGAGAGTGGCGATCTCCTGCACGGTAACGCCGGGATCTACCACCAAACAGCGATGCCCCGCGCCTTGAATAATGATGGTGTTGGTCTTGTAAAGGGTGCTGGTGGCGACAAAAACTCTGGGCTGGACTTGTTTTAATTGGAGCATGATATCAGCCTCCCATCCCGTTACCGGGATAAACAGCCGTAGTCATTGGGACCCCGTAGTGGCGGCGAAGGATCAGTTCTAGCGGAGCTGATCCCTCCCAAGTCCAGCGAGCACCGTCCAGCCGCGTGGAGCGTTGAGGAAGCAGCGTGACCGTTTTGCCGACCCGGCCCAGCAATGGAGCATGATCCACGGTTCGGGGCGGGAGTTGCGGTGTCGTCGTCACGGACGGGTTGATATTCTCCGCCACTACCCTCAACACCCCCCAAGGCAGCGAAACTACGGTTGCTTCCGGCAAATCCCCACAGCGAAGAATGGTCAGATGGCGCCCTATCAACGCATCGGCGTTGGCATCGGCGAGGGACTCCACGAATCCGGGTGTAACCCCATCCGGTCCTGGTGGGCCTTCCAATAGGGGAAGAAGCGTGTTGTCGCGAATATAGAGAGGCAGCCGGTCTAATGGTGCTGGCACCTTAATGCGGGCGGGTCCGCGAAAGCGGTGACCAGACCACCAATCAATCCAGTCGCCGGGGGGAAGACGCAACAACTGTTGGCGGGATTTTGGACGAACCACGGGAGCGGCAAGAAGGCTTTCGCCTAAGAGAAATTGGGTATTCAGAGCAGGTTCGGCCTCACCGGGGAATTCTAGACAAAGCGGTCGTATAAGCGGCAAACCGGTGGCATGCGCTTCCTCAGCAAAAGTGTAAAAATAAGGGAAAAGCAGCGCGTGCAGGCGGCAATAGCGCCCATAAATGGCGCGCGTTTGCGCGTCGCGCCACCATTGCCAGTTGCGCGGGCGGGCCATTCCGTGATGGGTCCGCATGAGAGGCAGCAGAGCCGCCGCTTGTGTCCAGCGAATAAATAATTCCTTTGTGACCGGGCGTGTTAATCCCATCGTCATGTAGCCAGCAATGTCGGTCCCCCAGATGGCGTGTCCCATAAGCCCTGCTGACAAGGCTTGGGGAATCACCGTGGCCAGTCCGTCGGCGGCACCCCAATCCGTATCAGAATCGCCACCCCAGGTGGAAGGCGCAACGGCGCTTGACCCCTGGCCTCCTGACCTAACGAAAAAGGTATAATCGCCGTTAGGGCGAGCACTATCCCAAAATTCGCGATGCAAAGATTGCCAAAGAATAGGGTAGCGGTTGTGGGTTGTATATCCGCTGCTGCCGTCATATAAGACGCCTGTGACGGGAAGGTATTCACCAAAATCGGCCATCCACCCGTCAAACCCCAGAGACTCCATGGGGGCCAGCCAGCTGTCCTTAATCCATTCACGCACGTGAGGATTGGTCAAGTCAGGCTCTCCGTGAGGATGGCCAAGAATGACAATTGTCACCGGTTTACCTGTCTTGTCGCGCACCAAATAATTGTTTTTCCGCGCCTCTTCATAAAGAGGGGTGCCCAAAGCAATCTCGGGACAAAAATAGCCTAAAAGCTTATATCCGTGTGCGTGTAATTCCTCGCTCATGGCTCGTGGATCCGGATATAAATCGCGGTTGATGCGATGGCTCAAGGGCCGCTGCCAAAAGCGCCGGGAGTCTTCCCATGATCCCATCCAATCCTCCACCCATATGGCGGTCGAGGGAATATGCGCGTTGCGCAGTTGGCGTGCCACCCGCAAGACCTCTCCTTGCCCCCGTACGGCGTCGCTCCAGGGAAAAAGCACCCAAGGCGGCACCCTGGGGGGCTGGCCAATAATGCGAGACCGGTGGAGAATCGCCTCCTTGATGGAGGGGCCCCACACCATATGAAAAGAAAATTGACCGCTCCACACCTTCATCATGCGACGCGTGTCTTTCATCGCCCAGTCGATGCGCTCGGTGTTGTCCAGCCAAGCTGCGTAACCCGCCGTGCTCAGCCAAGAGGGTACGGAGATCGGAGTCGTGTTATGCCCTTTGGGAAGGGGGACACGACCGGTCCAGCCCAGCCATGGGGATAAGGGGCCCAAGCCAACAGGCCCTTCCTCCACCCATGTGCTCCAGCGACGCGAGGTGCGTTGAGGTCCGTCGCCATATTCGCCGAACCCCAGTAGTTGTTCCCCGGGCGGCCCTTGCCAATAAAAGCCGAGACGGTTGACGTCGCTTCTACAGGCATCCGCCTGCATGTCAAGGGAGCCGTGTAGGCCGGGTTGGAACATGACGTTCGCCAATGGCCGCGACGCGGCGTCGAGGAGTTGAAAGTGTGACGGGCCAAGCTGGCGGATAGAATGAACGCGGATCCGGGTCACGTGCCGCTCATGATAGGTTTCCCAGGCCAGTCGTTTATAAACTTTTACCTGCCGTGTTTGGGCCACTATCCAGTCGTAAGGCCGAATAATCATGAGAGATTCTAACCCCGGACCACAAATATGGACATGGCCCGCTTCGTCGAGGTTTACGCTGAATGGGAAAGAGACAATTTCTTTCATAGCAACACCATCACACCATCATGTCATTTTAGACGCCAATTGCGATACGGTCCGCGTGGCCTTATTACCTTCGGAGCGGAATTACAGGAGCGTGCGATAAACGGCCATAATCTTCTCGGCGACATGTTTCTGGGAAAAGTGGTTGAACGCTCGCTCGCGACCTTTTTCTCGTAGACGGTCAGTGTCAGCGGGGGATTCGGCCAGGTGAAGAATATGATTTCCCAATGCGGACACATCGCCTTCCCGCACCACGATGCCCGCGTCACCGACTACCTGGGGAATCGCCCCACTGTCGTAAGCGATAACAGGCACTTCGACCGCCATCGCCTCAATCAACACCCGGCCAAACTGCTCTTTCCAGTGCGGGGTGGTGCGGGATGGCACCACTAATGTATTGAGCGAGTTCATTAACCGGGCCATGTCCTCCGTACCCAGCCAGGGAATAAATAGCACCTGACTTTGCACGGGTCCAACCAGGCCTCGCAGCTTGCTTTCACCGTCTCCTGAGCCAGCGACCACCCAAACCCAGTCGCGATGGGTGGCGAGAATCGGTATGAGAGCGGCGGCGAGGTCATAGATACCTTTTTCTTCCACCAGGCGACCAATATAGCCAATGGCCCAGCGGTCTTGGATTCCAAACTGATGGCGGTATTCCCGACGATGATCGGGGAAGAACAAGTCGGTATCCACACCCAAAGGAATGATGTGAATGGGTTTTTTAAACCCCTTCATTCGCAGTACTCCTTGAATTTCTTCCGTACCCGCCAGTGCTGCCTGACTATGGGAGAATACGTAGCGTTCGATGGCGGAAAAGGGAAGGGGATAGTTCTTGAAAATGTTTTGCCAGGTTTGAAAGACAAAAGGCATCCCATGGCGTGCGGCAATTTTGGCCGCTTGAAAAGTCACCGCGCTGTAATGTTCTTCGTCAATATGCACCAGATCCGGTTTGAAGTCTTCCATGACCGATCTCAATCGATGGTACCAGTGAAAGTGATTGCGACCGGAGAGGCGTTGCGGCAATTGATATATCCGGTAGAGCGAATCATCATTAGGTGCTTCAAATTGCCAGGGACCCCAATAATGACCCGTGACAACGGCAACTTCGATCCCCATACGCGCCAAGTAGCCTATCTTTTTCCGGTATGATGCCGTCACCGACGCCTTGGAAATCCAGAGGACTCGCAATCTTTTTTCACGCCCTTATGTGCCATTGCAACCGCTGATACTGTACAGAATTGGACGTTGCTACGCAACAACCACTGGTTCAAAAAGCTTCGCCAGCTTTGTCCATAGCCCTCGCGACGCGGCTGATTACGCGATCGATCCCGTCCAGGAAACGCTCGCCGAGTACTAGCCGCTGAGCTTCATACCACGCAACGGCTTCTTTCATGTCGTTGGGATTCCGCACCCAGGCGAATCAGTCTAGAACCTGATCCCAGTCGCGGGGGCTTGCATCTGGGTCGGCCAACCGTTATCGAATGACCTCTCTATACCATTCCGGTACGGGAACACGAAATTCGGGGCTATCTCTGTTAGACCGGTCCGCGCGTCCGGACAATTCACCGGCATCACCACCGCGTTACCTTTTGCAGGCTACACCCGTCGGCTACCGTAGGCATTTTGTTTTGGGCCCACAAGACACACCGATTACGTTATGGAGTTTTTACGCCATACTCACCTGTTATAAATGGAGGGCTAGTTTGACTGGTTAGCAGGGAAAACTGTGGGGAAAAATTCTCAACGAGGTGGCTTTGTGGGGAGAGATGAGAGATCTGTTTGGCTGGACATGGATCCTGGCATCGACGATTGCTGGGCGTTAATCATTGCCGCGGCCCGCGCTCGTCTTAACGGAGTATCGGCGGTCGCGGGAAACGCGCCGCTGGCCAACACTTATGGCAACGCCAGGAAACTTCTTCAGTTGCTTGGCCTTGAGCCGACCTTGGCATTGCCGGGCGCGGAAAATCCTCTTTTGGGGCGGCTAATTAGTGCCCCGGACTTCCATGGCAAATCCGGGGTGGGAGATTGGGTTAACGAACCTGTGGCGGTGCCGCTAGACAGCCCAAGGGTGTGGGATTGGTGGATTCGTCACCATCATCAGCTCTGCCAATGTGATTTAATTGCTACCGGTCCTCTCACCAATTTGGCCGTGAGTCTTCTATCCGCGCCACAGCTGGGAGGCTCATGGAAATCGGTAACTTGCATGTGCGGCGCCACTCCCGGGTCGCAAGTGGACAAGGCCCAGGAATTCAATATTTATGTCGACCCCCATGCCGCCGACATTGTTTTTCATTGGATGGAAAATCTGCGCTTAATCGGGATAAACGTAGCCCATCGGGCCCTGATTCCGCTTGCCGACCTACCTCGGTTGCGCCAGTACGGGAAAATTGGACAGGTACTAGGCGAAATGCTGAATTTTTACAGTCGCCGTGCGCGGGGGGAAGGGGGCGACTTGGAAGCATTTCCCGTTGACGACGTGGTGGCGGTGGCGTCCGCCATTGAACCCGATTTATTTCGGTGGCAAGAGCTGCCCTTAGCTGTTGTTCGCGAAGGTCCGCTCCGCGGCACTGTCGTCATTAGCCCCATCGATTTAAAGCGAAAACCGGTCAAAGTGGCGGTAGATGTGGATGTTGAGGGCTTTCGCCACTGGGTGTGGGAGAGCATGGACTTTTACCTGGGTTAGCGGATAGAGGATGCCCCCCACGGGAATAGTGATGTCTATCGGCGCGGAATCCGCGCCAAACACATGACTAATGGAGGCAGGAGATTATGCAGGTTCGGGAAATTATGACACGTGAGGTAAAAACGGTTTCCCCCTCGGAAACCATTCAGAAAGCCGCGGAAATCATGAAGTCGGTGGATTGCGGCAGCGTTCCCGTGGTTGACGGCTCTCGTGTGACCGGTATGCTCACTGACCGCGATATTGTGATTTCGGCCGTTGCCGGCGGAAAGCCCTCGAGCACACCGGTTAAGGAATGCATGACGGATACGGTGGTGAGCATATCCCCGGAAAAGGAAGCTCAATCGGCCGCCAATCTAATGGCAGATAACCAAGTGCGCCGTCTACCGGTGGTGGAAAACGGCAAATTGGTCGGCATTGTGGCGATTGCCGATCTGGCTCGGAAAAATATTTACGTGAGTGAGAGCGGGAAGGCCCTTAGCGATATTTCCGAGCCGAGTCGGCACTCTAATTCCGTTTCCCGGCACTAGAACCCATTCACAACCCGCGCTGGCTTTGGGGCTGGCGCTTTTTTTATGAAGTCCATAAAATTTGCCACGGAACTGAAGTACTGCCGTCGTCGCAAGTTTTTAACGGTGGATAGCGAGCCAAGCCAAAGGTTGGTATCATAGACCCGTCTCTTTTGTGCGCTCCGGCACGCGTGCCCAGGGGGCTCAAAAGACAAACCCGGGCAAGGGGGATTAAGGAATGGCAGACAACATCACAATTATTTATCCGGTGAAGGATATAGCCAAAGCGAGAGACATTTTTACCACCCTGTTGGGCGTAGAACCGACGATGGTGGAACGCTATTATGTGGGGTATCGCGTCGGCAATAACGAGATAGGGCTGAATCCCAACGGTTTCAGCCAAGGAATGACCGGCCCCGTCGCCTACTGGGATGTAAAAGACCTAAAAGAAACCATCGCCGACATGGTGGCGGCAGGTGCGGAACTGTGGCAAAACCCCCGGCACGTGGGTGGCGGAAAGCAAATTGCCATGATGAAGGATCCCGATGGCAATGTCATCGGGTTGGTGGAAACATCTATCGTCCGTCCACGCAATAAATGAAGTAAACCTTAGCTTACCCCCTTAAAGAGCGCAAGGCCAAGGCGCAGCACACCGGCGGAAGTCGCTGCGCCACCTTTTTGGTTCCCGCGTTCCCATGACGCCGCCGTCAATGTATCTTGACGTTCCAAGTGCGACGGGATCATCTAGATTTACAGATCAATCGAGTTTCATGGGATATGAGAGGGGATATGATGGCCGATCACAAAGCCACGCCCATAACCGCGCGACAATACGGGGTTTCTGTAGCAATGGAACGAAACTGGCAATAGATTGGTTGAGGACTTATCGCCATTCCGAGAGAATTCCTTGGTGCGTTAACGGGCCGGTTAGCGACCTAGCGCAATATTCGGTCAAATGGGCGCGATGGGCTTGGGGACGACAGGAGGAGAGGTATAATGAGAATTGTTAGGGTCGACGGTGCCAACTGCCGGACCAGCAGTGGATGAGCGAAAATCGTTGGGTAGGAATATCGGGATGGACAGGAATACAGAAGGGGAGGAGGGGAATTCGGTGACCCACGATGAACTAGAGGTCGAACTACGGAAGCTCGATCCCCGAGAGCGGGCGCGATTGGCAGTAGCGCTACTCAACAGCCTAGAAGAACTGTCGTATGAGGAGAATGCGCGTCTCTGGGCGGAGGAGGCGGAACGACGGCACGACGATCTTCTGGCCGACAACACCTCGGGCCGATCCGCCACGGACGTCTTCCGGGAGATTCGGGAACGCCTCGGTGGATAAGAGGCGCGTGACGTTTCATCCGGCCGCGGAAATTGAACTGTATGATGCGGCGTTGTATTACGAAAGCCAACGACGCGGGCTGGGCAGCACATTCCTGCAAGCCATCGAGGTGGCGATGGACGAAATGCGCGAAAACCCGATGGCGAGTACACGGGTCCAGGGCGTCGTGCGAAGCAAACAGGTGCGGCGGTTCCCCTATTCGGTCATGTACTCCGCAGAGAATGGTGATCTCCGGATTCTCGCCATCGCCAATCAAAAGCGCCGACCACTCTACTGGTTAAGACGTCAATGAGTCGCGACGATTTTGGGCCTGCAGCCAGAGTCGAACTGGTGGCGGTTCTTAGGCAACATTAGGATGGATACGGGGAAAAAAGTCCCGTTGACTTGTAGGCTGCTACGACTTCTTCCGGCGGGTTTTTGTGGCGGTGGATTGATTTGGAGGGAACGGTGGCGCGGCAATTTGGTGAAGATATGAGGCCCCCACCGCGAATAGAATAGCGCCTGCTCCAAAAAGATCCACCCAGACAGCATGTCCCAAGAGCGGAGTGCCCAGCGCAAAACCCTCCCAAATCACCAACGCGGCCGCAGCCAGGACCCAACGAAACCGGTTGGCTTTTTGGTTGAATGGGAGACCGCGGGTCGTCTGCAACAATCCCATCAGTACGGATCCGAATAAGATAGCGCCACCAATGCTCACGACCCAGATCATCAAACCATTCCTCTGTCTCTCAAGATGATTCATATTACGAGCAGCTCATTTGGCGAGACAAGGACCAATATTTTCATCGCAGTTACGAGCGAAATTTCGGCGCGCGATCCTTGCGGGGCTCTTGGGGGCGAGTGTCCCGGAAGGATGCGCGTCCGCGCCACTATGAGACTCCGCGGGACCTCACGTTCTCGTCGTCCAGATCTTGTAGAGGGTTTTTCCGTCGATGGAGTCGATGGCGGTATGGACCAGAGCCTCAAATGCACACTCGCGGATGTATGGTGGGAGACGGCGCAACAGGGACGCCATCACCTTTTGGTCCGGGGTCATGTACCCGATACGATCGAAGGGGTAAAAATCTGTGAGGATGGAGTCCGCCCATTCGTCGGCTTCCCACCAGGAATCAAAAATCCTGTGTCCGACGGGATCTTGCTCATCGATCCACGCGATTTCCACAGTAACCCCCCTTTGGCGTGAAACTCAGATTCAACGTCTCACCGTCGCTCTAACCCGATCGGGGTCGAAAGATGGTCGGTGGGATCGGGTGGGGCTCTGGTTCGTCGGATGGCCGCCTCCGGATCCTGCCGTCTGATGCGACGCGGATCGTCATGCCGAGTGGATCTATGTCAAGAATTTAGACACCTCAAATTCGGGGTTTTTTAGGCTGTTTGTTGTAGAGCTGCTTGTGCCACCTCCTGCGGTGTGCGATAGTCCAGGGCGCTGTGCAGGCGTTGGCG
>JAJYTS010000036.1 GCA_021792935.1 Bacillota bacterium
CATACAACGCGGTAGCCATAACGATCTCATGCAACGCCGCTGCCGAAATCACAGGCCCTGTCTCGGCTGCCCGGTCAACCCGGGCACGCTCAGCCTGCGGCAGTCCCTCGAGGGCATCCCCGCTAATATCTTCTTCCTGCTCGGCGTTCATCCAAGTATAAAGCACCACGCCGGCTGCCAATGCCTCACGAATGAGCCGCACCACCTGCGCTTCCGTTACATCCGCTTCAACCAACTGTGTAAAATCCACCATTTTGTGTTACACCTCCCTTTTTTCTCTTGGGCTTATCCACCATGGTGTTGATTTGCTGCATCAGGTAGCTAAATAATAATCAGGCAGGGGCGCACAAGCTGTCGAACCGTGGCGAACCGGCTCTTTTAGATCAGAATTACGGCCTCGCCAAGCGGAGATGCGGCGCCAAAGGTTTGTGGCTGCATGGCGACATTTTAGAAGCTCACCTTGAAGATGGGAATATCGTACTAGCACCTGCGGTCGCGATATCAAACGACCAAGCGTGGTATTGGACCAAGGAATGGCAATCCGAGGAACGGGAAATCAGCGAAGAGATCGTACGAGGAGTGCGCACAGGGCCAATGGAGCCTGACAGGGCTCTGTCCATCTTTGATCGCCTTATGAAACAGAATGGCAAGTATATTTGTCGTCTCGTAGTCGGACAAATTTCTCCGCAACTTTGCCAAGTTAGACGGCAAGTCGCAACGGACGATACGCGAAGCCATCCAACAACTAGCCGACAATCCTCGACATCCTTGCCTACGGACGCGTCGAGTCCATACAACCAATCGGTTTGGGAGACTTCAGCACGATCGGCGTGTGCATCACATGGCAGTATAGCGGTTCTGATGGTATTTTGCTGCGGAACTGCGACCGCCATAGCAAGTCCATAATTGTAAAGGCACCAGACGGTATGACCGCGGGACCCCTATGCTATACGCTGTGCTTGAGCCTGAGAATAAACACGCAGGGCGATTAAGGGGGCCGGGTTCGTCACCCAGCCCCACTCATTTCACAACTTTAGTCCATATCCGTATCTTGCCGATGCCTATGCACCATGTCGGAGAGTCCAAAAGCCCATTGCAGTACGAAGCTTATCACGCTTATCACAATCACGGCCGCTCCGACCCAATGATCGACACGACTTTGCGGGAGCTGGTGAGAAAACCCCACCCAATTGGGGGCGATGAGAAGCCAGACTCCGCCCAGAAGCAAGACCGCCTGACCTATGTGCCCCAGGGGGAATCTTGCGCGGCCTCTATTCATGCCGGACCTCCTCCCCACTATGCACCAAGGGACGGGTCTCGCTGCCAGCTTGAATTTCCTGCAAGAGGCTGACCGCCATCTGGGCCAGTTCCGCTTCACTCATAAGAGCCAACGGGGTTTCCGGCGTCGGTGAAGGAGCGTCCGCCGCGACCGCAGGGGTATCCGCCCCTTGGATTTCACGCAAAAGCGAAGCGGCCAGACGTGCCAGTTCTTCTTCGTTCACAGGCGCATCCGCTGGCAGAACCAGCGCCTTGGCATCATCTCCCTCACCGTCGCTGTCTGAAATGCCGCGCACCACCGAAGCCGCCAAATTTAACAGCGCCTCGTCGCTAATATCCTTCGCGGTCTCCCTCTCGGCAGGGGCTAGCGCTTCAGACGTTTCCTCCAAGGTGGGCTTGCGGCTGATAATGCCCGCCGCCGCCAGATCGCGCGTAAGCCCGGCACGATAGAGCATCATCGCCGCCAATGACACCACCACCAACCCGAGTCCGCTCCAAAAGTCCGTCTTTGTGGCCAAAGACCACGAACCTCCGTGGCGCCACCCCGCCAACCAGGGGCTTAATCCCAAAAACAATCCTGCCACGGCAATGGCGGACGTACCGGCCACAGCCGATATTGAGCGTCCCAAACGCATATGAGTCCCCCCGGTTAGTCCCTCGTGGCGGCGGGTTCAACATCCTCCACGGAAACCGTATTCTGGTATGTCAGATATTGCGCGAGCAATTGCGCCGCCATTTCCCGTGCTTGGTGCCGCTCCGCTTCCCCGGAAAAACGGCCAGCCGCCGCGCGCCGCGCTAGGCTCAGACCCAACACCGCCCGCGCTTCCGCATGGTTCAGCTTGGGTCCCGGCGCCACCGTCTCAAAGTCCCCGCTCTTCTTTTTCAAGGCAATTTCCTTCAGGAAGAACAAGGTCAAAAGCGATGCGGCCATTAACAGCGCACCGAGGAAAAATACCCGATCGGTCGCCAGGGTCAATGCCAGCTTTATCCCGTGAACCAGGGCGCGCGCCAACACTTCCCCTTGGGGACCAAACTTGGCGAATCCCGCCTTAAGTTGATCCGACGCTCCTGGAGTGAGCAGCACCGACGGATTGGATAGCTGGGTGAATACCGAGTGAGGCAGCACTTTCGTGATCGAGGCCGGAATTTTTCGCGGCAACTCATAGGTAAAGCGCGCCGTGACGAAAGACCCAAATACCGCCAACCCCACGGTACTGCCAATGGAGCGGAAGAACTGCAACTGCGCCGTCACCGCTCCCATCATGCGGAAGGGAAAGGCATTTTGCACGACGATGGTGAAAAGGCTCATCATCGTGCCCATACCCAGCCCGGTAACCACCATATTGCGGATTACCAAGGGATTGGTGGCGCTGACTTTCATCTGCGACAGCATTAGCATTCCCGCTACCGCCACCACCATGCTGACAATAGCCAGCATTTTATACTTGCCGGTGCGGGAAAGAATTTGACCGCCGATAATGCTGGAGACCATAAATCCCAGCATCATGGGCGTCAGCACAATTCCCGAGTTGGAAGCGGAATCACCGACCACCGCTTGCGTAAACAACGGGATAAACATGATGGCTCCGAACATGCCTGCCGATACCATGAAAGAAGCCAAAACGCTCACCGTATAGATGCTGTTCTTAAACAGGCGCGGCTCCACGATGGGCTCGCGAGTCCGCATTTCCCAAATGAAGAACGCAACCCAGGCAACCGCGCTGAAGGCGAATCCCCCCATGACATGCCAGTCGGTCCAACTGTACTGGTTGCCAGCCCAGGAAAACCCCAGCAGCATGGGACTGGCCGCCAAAACCAAAAGCGTGGTTCCTACCCAGTCAATGGAGTGTTGGGCCCGGCGATAGACCGACGGGAAAGCAAAGGCACAGAAGATCAAGCCAATGATTCCAATGGGAAGGTTGACGTAAAATACCCAGCGCCAGCCCCAATGGTCGGTAATCGCGCCTCCCGCCCATGGTCCGACTATGGACGACAAGCCGAAAACCGCCATCATCAGCCCCTGCCACTTTCCCCGCTCCGCCGGGGGAAAGATATCACCGATAATGGCAATGGCGATAGGCATGAGAGCACCGCCGCCCAGACCTTGAATTCCTCGGAAAATAATGAGCTGATTCATGTTGTGGGCTTGCCCGGAAAGTGCCGACCCCACCACGAATACGGCCATTCCCATCAGATAAAAGGGTTTGCGGCCGTAAATGTCCGACAGTTTGCCGTACAAAGGCACGCCCACGGTCGATGCCAACAAATAGCTGGTGGTGACCCAGGCATATTCCTTAAGCCCATGCAAATCAGCGATAATCCGGGGCATGGCCGTGCCCACCACGGTTTGGTCGACCGAGTACAAAAGCATTCCCAACATGGTGCTGACTAATATTAAGATGAGGCGCTGACGGCTCACTTGCGCCCGCAACCCCAACGACGGGTCAATGCGCTGAGAACGGCCGCCGCCGGATGCTGCCATCCGATTTAATCCCATTTCATATCGTCTCCTTCGCGCCGGCTATTCCGCACTTGCTGCGCCAATGCGCCCAACCCTTTCTCCAACGCTGTCAACTCATCCACGGTTAACTGCTGCAGCCATTGCCGCAGTATTTGAGGTCCCGCGCGAAACTTACGCCAAATTTGGTCCCCTTCGTCACTGAGGTGACACTGGATGACGCGACGATCCGAGGTGTTGGGCCGTCGCTCCACCAACCCCGCCCTCACCAAGCGTTCCACAATTTGACTGGCCGCCGAGAGGCCAATGTTTAATTCCTTCGCCACCACCCCGACTGGCGGCTCGCCAGTCTTTCCAATAGCCACCAAGGCCTTGACCTGAGCCATCGAGAGTTCGGTGTGCAAAAGCGCGTCATCCTGCTGCCGCGATATCCCGTGAAAAATCTCGCGCATAAACTCAAACGCGGTATCCGCACTGTCCTTAATCCGGGTATCGTCCACCCTTCTCATCCCCCACTGCATTAGACTAATTAAATAGTCCAGTGTTGTCAAATACTTTATGCTGGGAAGTTTTTCGACAAAAAGACGCTGTGGTGAGCGCGACTAATTTTGAGGTCGGAGCGGATACTGTTTGAGACGATCCCCCGGCTGTTTCGCCACAAGGCCGAAACTGCCGGGGCGCTGTTTTTAAAGAGCTAACTGCCGCTTGCTGAAGGCGGCAATCCCCATGGCAAACAAGATCGCGGCGACGAGGGCCAGAGCGATGGCGCTGGCCGCGAAATGGCCATGCCCTTGCACCAGCTTTTGTGGGTCAAAAGCAGCGAATAGCGATAAATGATTCATCCAGGCGAAGCGATGGCTCATGTCGCCAATAACGTGAAGTCCATAAAACCCAACGGTTAATATGGCGGAAAGACTTAAGGCGCGGCGCTCGTCAGGCGCCAAACAGGAAAAGAGGAAGCAATACCCCGCGACCACACTGAAGAGCAGCGCCCCTACAATATTCACTTCAATGAACCGTCCGGCATCAAGACCGCCCTGACGCAAAAACCAGTGCGCTCCTAATAGGGCTCCCACAGTTGTGGCGCATCCAATGGTGGCCACGCCCGTGAGCAGCACGCCCGCCTGCGTGGCGGCCACCCTTACCCGGGAAACAGGAGTCGCCAAAAGATACGCCATAGCCCGACTGTCAACCAGACGGGCGACCAACCCGGTCGCCCCGAAAATCGCGTAAATCGCCATAATGACCAAATAAAGCAAGCTGTAAAATTCCCCGCTGAGAAAGTTGCTTAAGTGGGTGATGCCGGCGGTGTAGCCCAGAACTTTCATCAGTCCCGCTGGCATTTGCCTTAAAAGGTTATTAAGCGACTGCGATCCCGAGAAGGAGGGAAACACCCAAATAAAGAGCCACAGATAAAAGACCATGCCCAAGCTGTAACCGGAAATGGAACGGGCCTGCATCTTCACCATGCGGGTATACAACGCGCCATCCATATTAATGAGCCTCCTTGCCCGGGTAAAAGTGCATAAAAATCTGCTCGAGATCTAAGGGGCGCATATCCAACGCTTGAATATCGCGGGTGGAGAGCGCCCCGATAAAGCCGTTGTAATTGCCGCGCACCTCAATATCCACCTCATTCCCATGCGTACCCACGACGCGGCATCCGGGAATATTCAATTCGTCCCCATTCAACCCATCGGCGGTCGTCACCCGAAAGACCTTGCGCTGCATCTCGCGAAGGCTATTGATGTCTTGCAGCGCCACCAGCCGGCCGTCTTTGAGAATCCCGACCCGGTCACAGATCCGCTCCACTTCAGAAAAAATATGGGACGACATAAAGATGGTGGTTCCTCGCTGCTTTTCCTCCTCAACCAGCTCCAAAAACCGCTGCTGCATGAGAGGATCCAGCCCCGAGGTGGGCTCATCGAGAATCAAGACAGGCGGGCTGTGCATAAACGCGGCCACGATTCCCACTTTCTGCTTGGTGCCTTTTGACATTTTACGGATGGGCGTTGTCGGATCAAGCTCAAAGCGCTCCATTAAGCGGGTCCGTTGCTCCAGATGCCGAAGCTTGCGCATTCCTGCCAGCAAATCCAAAAACTGCGAGCCGGTCATATCCTCCAAAAAGCCCATCTCACCGGGCAGGTAGCCGACACGCCGCTGCACCTGGGCGGACTTCTCCCAGCAGCGAACCCCATCAATTTCCGCCCAACCGCTATCCGCGCGCAAAAACCCCATTAAATGACGAATGGTTGTGGACTTGCCCGCCCCATTGGGACCGACAAAACCGAAGACTTCCCCTTCTTCCACCGTTAAAGACAGGTCAAAAATCCCCCGCCCGCTGGAGAACTTCTTGGTTAATTCGTGCATGGCAATCATGACTGTTCCGGCCCTCCTCGATAGATGCCAAAGCGAAGAATGTCTAAAAACACATGAAGATCATCCACCATGGGCTGGTAACGTTCTTCCAAGTCGCCATCCACCACGTCGGGAATCAGGGCCAAGTATTTTTCCTGAAGACCCTCCGCGACCCAGGTCATGACGTCCATCACATGATTCCAGGTAAGGCCAGGACGAAGTTCCTCATGCCGCAATACTGCAGTCAAAACTTCGCCAAAGGTCTCAAGGAAATGCTTTTGCGTCTTCGCGACTTTGGCGTAAACGGGGTGATTAGGCTCCTTGGTGACCCGCACCAGCAATTGATATTCGAGGGGACGCCGCTGAAAATACCGCATCTTATTGAGGGTAATTTTTTGAATGAAATCCAAGAGATTGTCGGCCGGCTCCCGTGGAATGCTCTCCATGTAACCCCGCAGGGCAAGGTCGCAGACATACAGAAAGAGACCTTCCTTGTCCCCGAAATATTTAAACAAGGCCCCTTTAGAAATGCCCGCTTGCTCGACCAATCGGTTCGTGGAAGCCAGGTCATATCCGTATTCGGCAAACTCCTTGAGACTGGCTCGAACAATTTGCTGCTGCTTTTCCATTGGCAGTTGCAAAAAACGCGGCATTGGCATAGCGACAACTCCTTGCGTGACCACCTGGTCACGCCCAGTGTATTACCCCTCCCGCCAGGCGTCAAGAGAATAGGGGGTGATAAGGTGGGGGCATTCCCTGGATGTGACCCTTATGGTGTTCCGGCTATCCCTTCATCAGAATAAAATCTGCCCAAGAGGCTGGCAAAAATCAGAAGAGCGAATGGGACTCTACTCCGCTATTAGTTGTCCATTAAAAAATCTGGAGCTTTTTATTTTTTGGGAAGGCCTGGCAGATGACGCGAGTAACCGTCAAATTGCCACGACAAAAGCGAGGCCGCCGGGGTTTCGATAACGCCATCAATGTCGAACCTCACTAAGCGTTCGGCCCCGGGGAATGTTGATATTAAGGGATCCTCCCATAGCACCTCCGTGCGCCCCGTTAACTGCAAAGCGGCCCCTGTGTCAAAATCGAGGAAAAGCAGCCCGGCTTTAGGGTTCCGGGCGATGTTGCCAATCGTATTAAACATGCAATTGCCGTTGTAGTCGGGAAATAGGAGAGTTTCCGCGGTATCGACCTGCACAAATCCAGGATATCCCCCTTTATGCGAGGCATCAGCGCCGGTTTCGGGTTCGGTCGTGGCAATAAAGAAGGTATCCGCCTGTGACACCCAGGCGATCTGACTTGGCGTCAGCGCCTTTCCCCGTCTGGTGGCACTGACCCCGGTTGTGGCTTGCACCCCCGTGCAGTGCCGTTCCTGAATGTAGCGGGGACAATTGGAATAGATCTCGCGCGCCTCCAGCACGATGCGCCCATCAATCAGAGTGGCGCGGCCATTGGCCCGCATCCGCCGCCGCGAGGAAAACTCCACCGCAATCATGCCACAAGCTTGATTAGCCTCCAGATTCTGCGGGAGTGGATCGCCCCCAGCAACGCGCCCCTCAATTTCTATAGTAGCGGGAGCGGTGGCGCGGGCAAATCCTGGCTGGCCGGTAACGAGCGATGCCCATACCTCGCCCTCTCGGTCCATGGTGGCTAACACCACCATCACCTGGGCCTCCAGAAATTGTTGAGCGATGGGAGGAATGGATGCATGGGTGGCTTTGGCCAGTTTGAGGGCTATATCCCGCACCCCGGCCCGTGTTTGCGCCTCTACTTCGCCCGTGTGATAGTCGTGCCCCATCCCCTCGCCACCTCCTCAACCATCCCGCCTAAAAGAATCCGCAGCTGGGCGCGTCAGGGTTAGGCGCGTTGTCTCCAGACAGCCCCTTGGGCGTGTAAACTTCCAGCCGAATCCCGTCCGGGTCCTCAAAGAATATTCCCCCCGAATGCGCCCCTTCGCGATGCGGCACAATTCCCTCGTATAAAAATTTGACCCCCAAGCCCTTAAGAGTCGCCTCATACTCTTTGACCGCATCAACATTATCCAACTGGAAAGACAAGTGATGAAGTCCCGGCCGATCCGTAGCGAAGACGCCCTCGCTTTGCTGCCAAAGAGTGATGACAATCGCGCCGCCGTGTCCCAAAAACACGTAGTGCCGCCCCTCCTCCCGACCTTCCATGATGACGTCAAATCCGAATACCTTTTGATAAAAGTCTTTGGACCGGTCCACGTTGGTCACGTTTAATCCCACATGCCCCGTTTGCAATCCCATATCATTTCCCCGCTTTCCCAATGACTATCTAACCGCCGCTTCCCCTAACGATCGGAATCACGTGGCGACGCCGCCGAATCCTGCTACTTGGCCCTTATGCAAAAGACACGACGCCATCTTGGACGCTTGTCTGGCCGCGTCCATATTGCCCATCATGGCGCCAATAATGGCGCCGTCCATAAGAATAAGAAGCTGTTCCACATTTTCCGGCGAGAGGGAGATCCCATCGATCCCCGCTTGCTCAAGCAGATAGGAACGGATGAAAGTCCGATGTTCATAGGTTTCACTGGCGCCCGGATGGCCCGCATTAGCCAACTCCACCACCGAATTAATAAAGGGGCACCCACGAAACCCTTTGAGATGCACCCATTCGTCTAGTGCGGAAAAGAGAGCAAGAATCCGGTCATGAAGCTTCTGATTATGGCGCTCAACCGCTTCCGTAAACCAGTTTTTCCAATCATCATGCGAGCATCGCAGAAATTCCACGATGAGATCGTCCTTGGAGCCAAAATGCTTATAAAGACTCATCTTGGCTACCGAAGATTCTTTAACAATCCGGTCCACTCCCACATTTTGAATGCCCTCTTCATAAAAAAGCTTGCTGGCGGCATCCAAAATGCGTTGGCGAGCATCCTTGGGCACTACCGGACCCCCCTTGACAAAACTATACAGACCCGTCTGTATAGGTGTCAATAACCGCTCGTGCTTATAGGCGGCCGACTAGTCTCCTGTTCGACCGAAGAATCCCCAGCCAACCGCCATGATTAAGGCGTTCTCAATAACAGCCTCCAGAATGGACAGAAGGCGGATATTAGCGGTTGTTAGTCCCTGGGCTATCGAAATGACCTGGCAAAATTATAGTGGCGTTATAATTGTGGCGAGTTAACACGGCCGTCACTGGTCTCGGGCGGGCCAGGCAAGCGCCCCTATTAAGGCCGCGGTAAGAATTACGAGACCAACTGCCCCATTAATAATCCAAACCCAAAGAGAGACGCCGTTTCTATTGAAC
This sequence comes from Bacillota bacterium, assembly GCA_021792935.1. GTDB lineage: Bacteria > Bacillota > Sulfobacillia > Sulfobacillales > Sulfobacillaceae > Sulfobacillus_B. The sequence continues at coordinate 9,377 of JAJYTS010000036.1, forward strand.
AACGCCATCACGGATAGGGCCAAACCAAAAAGAACCAGGAGCCACTCGCGCCAGGTGCGCCGTTGTTCATCGCCAATTGACCAGAGCCCGCCCACCAATGTCAGGCCTCCTAAAAACATCACCGCTTTATGGTGGTGAAAGAGGGGAGAAGATAACAAGGCAACCGCCGCGACGAACCAGGCGCCGCCCATCATCAGGAGAAGATTGCGCCAAAGCACTTTGTTCACCGCCTCATTAATTTAAGGCAGGATATGCGTGGAAAAGACAACCGGTGCGCCCAGTTGGTCAAAATTGTCGCGCGCGGGATATTTTTCCGTCTAACTGGGGGTGACGTCCCCGCGGTTAACATAAATCACTTGTCCGGTGGAAATCCCCGCGGGAAAAGCTAATAACGCCTCCAACACCCGCGCTACGTCCAGGGGTGTTTGCCACCTTCCTGCCCGTGTCCGGGAAGCGATGCGGGAACGCGCCGCCTCGGAAAGTGAATCCCCCCATCGGGTTTGCACCCAGCCCGGGGCCACCACATATACCGTGGCGCGATCAATGAGGCTGGCGGCTAGGCTTTTCCCCAAGGCGGCAATAGCGCCTTTGACCGTGGCATAAATCTCGCCGGCATCTCCTTCCGCCCCCAGCGCGGCTCGATCCCAGCCCATCAGAATAATCGTGCCGCCAGGACGAAGGAGGGGAAGAACGCTTTTCACCAATTTGATGCTTCCCGCCAAGTCTGTTTCATACAGGGCATTCAGCCTCTGCAAATAAGAGGCATGGCGAAGGGGAGGGGAAAGAATATCGGCGCCATGCAAACACAAAAGCCCATCCAGCGGATCCAAGGAGTGGACCGCCGCCTCGATCTGCTCCAGCGGCCACAAGGCGTCAAACCGAATTTGAGTGGAGCGCGGATTTCGTGATAGCGGCAGCAATTCCCAATCTGGATGCGTTTTGGCCAGGGAACAGAATGCCTGGCCAATTCCTCCACTACTACCGCTCACCAAAAGGCGCAGTTCCCTCACCCCCGAATATATTATCCCGTTCATCCCCGGCCGCCTTTAAGGCACTGTCCAAAATGGCCACCAGTTCACGGCGGGTTCGATCCAAATTCGTTCCTAAAACCACGGGAACCCGGGCGATGGGCTGCATATTGGCATTGACGTGATGATTCTTTCCCCGGCGGTTTAAAAACAACAGCAAAAACTGGGACATATCCCGCACGCGAAGCAGCCAATGATAGGTGAGGGCGGCTCCATGGAGACAGGGGGAATCGCCGCAAAGGCTGCAGCGCGCGCTGAAAGCTTCGGTCACAAAGGGAATGCGGCACAAGGGCTCATCCACCAGCCAATCCCAAAAACGGGATGGACCCAGTGTCCGTCCCTGCACCATTACCTGCCAGCGCTCATCAGTATCCCAAGGAGCCACTGTTAAGCGCACCGTCACCAAGGACTCGCTTAAGTCCGTGAACGCTCCTCTCAGCGTGCCCGCCAAACCCTGCATTTCATGAGGAATTAAAGCGTTCAGACCAGCCCGAACATCGTCCCCCAATATGGCTGCGACGCCGGCGTCAAATCGTTCCACTAGTCTATCCATAGCGTTTCTCTCAGTTCCACCAGCTCTTTCAGTTCCCGGTTGGAAAGCTCCGACACCCAACCCTCTCCGCCCTCTTCCGACAGCAACTGCTGGGACAAGCGCCGCTTGTCTTGAATCAAGGCATCAATGCGCTCTTCAACCGTGCCCCGGGTCACAAATTTGTGCACGGTCACCAATTCCGTTTGACCCATGCGCCACACCCGATCGGTGGCTTGATCCTCGGTGGCGGGATTCCACCATCGGTCATAATGAATAACGTGCTGTGCGGATGCCAAGTTAAGCCCCACCCCTCCCGCCTTTAAAGAGGCTAGCAGAATTGGTGGGCCACTCTTCAAGGCGAATTGGTTCAACACATTATCCCGCTCCGCCTTGGTAAGGCCTCCGTGAAAGGTTGACACGGGAACGCGGAAGCGTCGGCGCAAATAGGGGGCGAGCAAATGCAGCCAGGCCACATATTGGGTAAAGACCACCACCCGCTCATCGCTTTCCAGTATTTCACCCACCAGTTCCTCCAGCCGATCCAATTTGCCCGACCGGCTCTTAAGAGCCCCGGCCTCATGCAGATACAAAGCCGGGTGGTCCGCGATCTGCTTAAGATGGGTAAGAGCGGCGACAATGGCACCCCGCCGCGCCATCCGCGTCATCGTCCCCGATACCTCGCGAAACAAATTGTCCACCACAGCCTGATATAATCCGATTTGCTCGGGAGTTAAAAGTGTCCATTCCCGAATTTCCACCTTGTCGGGCAAATCCGGCATGACCGTTGGGTCGGTTTTCATGCGGCGCAGCACAAAGGGCGTCAACAACCTTTTCAAGTTGGCCAGGGCATTTTCCCCGCCCCGCTCAAAGCGCTGGCGAAAGTCCCGTACGCTCCCTAGATACCCCGGATTCAAAAACTCCAGTTCCGCCCACAAGTCCCCCAGCCGATTTTCCACCGGAGTGCCGGTTAAGGCCACCCGCCAGTTGGCCTCAATGCTGCGCATCGCCCGCGCCCGCTTCGTTCCCGGATTCTTCAACTGCTGCGCCTCGTCCGCCACCACCCCAAGCCACGCAACCTGGCGCAGTGACTCCACATCGCGCAGCAAGACGTCATACGTTGTCAATACCGCTTGCTGAGAGCTCGCCCAGCCCACCAGTTCCGATCCTTGTCGGCGGTTGGTTCCCAGATGGCTTCCGACGACAATCTCCCTATTGAAGCGGGCAAATTCTTTCTCCCAATTGCCCACCACCGACAAGGGAGCCGCAATCAGCACCGGTCCCGTTAATTGATTATCCTGCTGAAGCCTGGTGAGAGCGGCAATCACCTCGACGGTTTTCCCCAGACCCATATCATCGGCCAACAGCGCTCCCACCGAAGCCCGCATTCGCCGCACCAGCCACTGCACCCCATCTTGCTGATAGGGCCTCAAGTCTCCCTGGAATCTTAATAAGGGCGAGAATTCCGGATAGGGGCCGGTCAGTTGCGACAGCATCTCATACATTTGACCGGCCCGGACCAGCTCAATTTCCTCATCGGCCCCGCCGACCGCCCAGCGCAAGGCGTCCGCCATTTTTACGCGGTTTTTCTTGGCGCGTTCATACACCTTGCGGGCTTCCGCCAACGTTGCTTCGTCCACCACGATAAACTGGTCGCGCAGACGAACTAAAGGCGAGGAAGACCGAACTAGTTCCTCCAATTCCTGAAGGGTCATCGGCTGGTCGCCCAGCATCACTTGCCAGTCCACTCGCACGATCTGATCAAGTGCCAAGCGGGACTGGCGCGCAGAGGATCTTTCCGCCACTTGTCCCCGGACACGCAGCCGGGGATTGCGCCAATTGTTCGGCAGCTCGATTTTAATCCCCAGATTGATGAGAATAGGCAACTCATCCCGCCAGAATTCCTCCGCCTCATCATCCGCCAGGGTCATTGTCCCCACCTCACCGGTGGAAGCCATCCGCAGCCACAACGGGAACCGTTGGGCCCACTCCCCCAATTCGCGGGACGACACAGTCGACTGGATGTCCAGACTAGACCCGTTAATCCTGGAAATGCGAACAGTGGGAGTCTCGGGGTTGACCCGCCGAGAGTGTTCCAAGGCAAAATGCTCCCATTCCCGAACAGCCGTCAGCAACAGCCGCTGCTCACGGCCATTAAGTTCCCAAGCCTCGCGGGGTCGGATTAAGCGCGCCACCAAACGACGCCCCAAGGGTCCCGCCAGAGCGCGGCGCGCTTCCAGGTCAGGCGCGTGGCACCGAACGAAATCATCCGCCCAATCATTTAAAAACTGAGTGAGATACCGCACCTCATCGGATGACAACTCCTGCTCGCCCGGCCAACGCTGCTGAATCCGAACTTCGGCGTCATAAATACACCATTGCGGAACCAAGCCCTCGCCCTGACGCTCTAAACCAGGCAATAGTTCGGCGTCAAGAAGCAGTTCCAAAAAGAACTCCCACCAGAAAAACACATGCCGGAAGGATGGGTCAAGATGACTCAAAGCCCACCCCACCGCATCCTCCCGGGGCATAAAACCCCCGGACACCACAAATCCCCAACAGCCCTCCTGATACACGGGCCAATCCTGCCGATTTACCTCGATATGGGTCATTCCACTTGTCCCGATGGGTGAAAACCTGGCACGACCGCTAACGGACTCATTCTTTTTTCCTCAAGCTATCGCGTCGATTCTTATCCGCCGTTATGGGAGACGCGTTACCAGACTCATGGGTCAAAATGCGCTCCCCCTTATCCTTTGATCAATCCATTTTACCAAAACTCGGGAAGATTTGACCATTGGCGGATCTCACCAATGACTGGGCAAGGGGATGCCTTGATATCAGGTCATCGTCGCGCCCCACCCGCAACTGCCGCTATTTAGGGGCGCTGGCACCAACACCCCATGCGGTTCGGCATCGTGCCTTGTGCCCCGGGAGTTGGCTGCCCACAAGGCTTTTACTGACTAAGAAAGGAATTCTCAAGCCGCGCCCTGGTCAATACTTTCGAGATGATTGAGGGGGAAATTCCTCAGTAAGATTTGGTGGGAGTTTGCCGGCAGGCACGGTCAGCCGGGGACGCAGCCGCATGCGACTAGGCGGGTGGAGGAAACTGGTCTACCTTTAGCCTTTTGAGAAGCGAGACCTGATATCCACCAGACTTCCGCCAGAAAGCCCACAACAACTTAATGACTAATCTCGCCATTTCTCCAGCCAGACTAAAACGGACCGCCCCGGGGCGGTCCCAACGAGGAGACCTGTTTGTTTCTCATCCGGCCACTATAAAACGGCGAACAAACCGTTGTGATCTAGCTTTGCCCGGGCGTCACGGGGTGATGAAACCGTGCAACAGTTTGCGGCAACGTTTCCCAATTCGCTGCTGTAAATCGGCATGCCGGGTATTCACAACACTGGATAAACGTTTCCCCATTCGGCTTTGTAATCTCTTCCAAAATTCCTACGTGGCAAACTGGGCAGCGGCGCTCCATTGCATCTCCCTCCCGTCTCAACAATTGCTCCAAATTCTGACATAGGACCAACCGGAGAAACTCGTGTGGCAACAAAAATAAAAAATAAGCTTACGCTAATTATACATAAGTTCCGGGGTCCTGTGTAAGGGTTTTGCGAAATTATGGGTATCGCTACGAGTATATGTATTCCACGCTTCTCTTATACCAGGCTTAACAGCAAAGTTCTCAGGTCACAACGCTAAACTCTGGATACCGGGTACCATGGGGGTCGCACTTAACCGCCAAATATTAGCGTGAATAAAATAATCAAGGCATCAAATCCAAGAACGGCAAAAAGACCCGTCGTGCCATCGGTATGCGCAGCAATCAGCAAAATGGGTATGGAAAGGACCATAATGGGAAGCACCCGGCTTTTGTGAGGGCGCTGTCGGCGAGACTTGAAATTCTCAAATGAACGGTTGCTGGCGGCAGAACGATCGCTCCGGTGTCCCAGCAGATCCAAAAGCTGATCGGCCAAATGCGTGTCAAACTCAGGGCCTAATTCCCGATGGGCTTTGAGAATGGCTAGGATGTCATCTTTGCTGGGCGTACTATTGCGATTATCCATACGGGACACCCCCACAAATCCTGTAATTAAAAGATTAACATAATCTTCCCATGACTTGGAATTAATGCCATGGCTCTGGCGCTAATAATCCGATTGTATAGTAAAAAAGAGAATTTGCGCCGCCCTGATGATGGGGATGCGCGGAACCCCCCTCGCCTGTCACACCGCCAGTCCTCGCCACTCTTAGCTCCCTCTTTGCAGGGTTGAATAATCACGCATGGACCACGCCAATTCCAAAGCGGTGGTAATAGGATTGGCGGCCGTTGGGTAGGCGGCGGTTGAATAAACCCAGCGGCCTTCCTGCCAGGCCACACTGGTATAGGGTCCGTTCTCCCTGACATCCACCACCACCAGCGCTTGACCCTCATTGTTGGGTTGGGGAACTGGCATGAGATGCGTCTCGAGGTAATAGACCACTTTTTTAGCCGAAGCCACCGGCAATCGCCCGCGCGCTGCCACCACTACCGACCAACCCTCTTGATGCCAAGCTAAGATGTTGATTTTCCCCTTTATTCCTATCGTCGCTGCAACCCCATGCGCCAGCGGCATGCTGGCGCCCGTGAGAGGAACCGACAGACCATCAGCGCTCAATAAGCTCTCGACATTTTCCGAAGCCGTGGAGGGATCAGAGAAAACCGCGCTGGAAAAGGCGGCCACCGCGTCAGGAGGAGAGGACAAATTAATCTGATAGCGATCAATGAGTCCGGGGATGCCCGAACCCAAGCCTTGCACCGAGGGCATATAGTAGAGAACGGTGGAATGGGTAGCGGGCCAAGGAATCACCGTGGGAGCCTCAGCCGAGGATGCCACCAAACCCTTCACGGAACCCATGGCCATCGCCATGATTTTGGGAAAATCTGTTCCCTCCACGGGTACCGAGGTAGATTTGGGACGATAGGTGGACCCGGAATCGGACGAAGGGCCGGAACCCGACTTCGGATCCTGCTGGCGGCGATGGTGCCGTGCGGGTGGCTTTAAAGCGCTGGGCAGAGCGCCGCACCCAGCCAATACCGTGAGCGCGGCCAAGGCGACTAGCCCAATTTTTAGACCTTTTTCATGAATGTTTGCCATTTCCCACCTCCTGGCGGCACTAAGGCATCCTCACTGGAGCCCACCCGACTCCGCCGTCGTGCGTCACATAGATGTGGCCCGACTCCGACAACAGATATCCCGTTTCATCATTAATAAAAATAAGGGACTTTGGCGGTTTGGAAAAGGGCAAGCGGGCCAATCGCGTCCAAGCCGCACCTGGCATCTTTATCCACAGGGCCCCCTGGGCAACCACCCAATGCCGCGCCCCGCTGCGCGCTTCCATCCCTTGCAGGCTCGCCACACTGATCGCTTGCGGCGATAATCCGGTTGCCATAGGCGCGGCGGCGGTCGTCATCACGCTGTTGGCAACCAGAGGACGCCAGTCGCGTCCGCCGTCTCCCGTTTCGTATAAAGCCCCCTGTGCCACCAGCATCCCGCGCCCGGCCGCGTTGATGCGCAAAGCCGACACCTGGCGGGGCAGTCCCCGGGCGGGAAGCAAGCGCCAATGACTCCCTACTTTCCGGTATAAGCGATCAGCGGTTGCACCGGAGCCACCGACCACAACATATACCGCATCAGGTCGGGAAGACAAGACGATTGGCCCACCGGATCCTCGGGTTGGCGGAAGAGTCCAAGGCTTCCAGCGCATCCCGTTATCCCGGATTTTCCATGCGCGCCATCCACCCTCTTTTGCGGGGAAAAGCATCCACCCGCTACCGTTTTGAAAGGTGAGCAGAGGCTCTTCACGGGAGACTCCTGGCATTGATTCCTTCAGTTGCCAGGAACTCGTCAATGACGCCTGGTTCCATAGCTGCCATTGGCCTTGGGAACGGGCAAGCGCCCAAAGATGGCTTACCGGCGAGGAGGCGAGGGCGACCCATTTGGAGTGCGGCGCGCTGCCCGCGGACTGCATTGCCATGTGCTTTCCTGATGGATGAAAAGCCAATTGGGTTAGCGGGCGGGTTGGAAAGTGCATGACCTGTCCAATGCCCAAGGCGGCTGCGGCAATCACTATCGCGGCCGCCAGGCCTGATCGCCAGGATGCTGGTTTAATGGCGGGAGACTCGTTTGCAGCCCGCATTAAGGCAAGTTCCGCCAGTTCGGGAGGTGCAGTGAGAGAATCTAAGTTTTGGTGCCAATGTTCTCTCAAGACAGAGTCGGCGTCGGCTCCCGGCTTCATGACGGGCCTCCCTTCTCGAACCCCTCAAAAATAGTTTTGAATTTCTGGCGAGCCCGAGAGAGACGGATGCGCACCGCGGTTTCACTAATCCTCAATACCCCCGCCATCTCTTTGGTGCTGAGATCCAGGTAATAAAACAGGACGAGAACTTCCCGGTCGCGAGACGCCAACCGCGCAAGGGCCCGCTCCACATCAATCCGCTCAAGCGGCGGCTCGTCGCTGCCATCGCTTCCATGTTCATCCGTCAAAACAACACCCGCGGGCGGAGCCGACCGGACCAAGTCACGCACCGCGTTGCGGGTCACTTGATACACCCAGGCGTCGGTAACCTGAAACTCCGGGTGGCGAAGGCACCACCGCGCAATATGATATAAGCTTTCCTGGGCCGCGTCCTCCGCCTGAATCCTCTCGCCGAGAAGCGCATAGGCCAGCCGAAACACGCGATCCGCATATTGTTGAACCCAGGCTTGGGCAACATCCCGCGGATCGGTCATCCGCCGGTGCCCCTCCCTTCCTCAGGCCATCCGCACACGCCCGGTCATATTACCTAAACGTGTTCTGTGGGAAGAATGTTTCGTCTCTCTTTCGAACCCGCGGACGAGCTTCCCCCAGCGGGATGGCTTCCCGGTATCACCATCCGCTCCCGCCAGGCCCGCACCGCGGCTATCCAAGCCGCCACCAAAATACCGGCCGCCGGCACGGCAAACAAGGCGCCCCACACCCCCTGCCAGTCCGCGCCAATCATCAGCGCCAACACCGACAATACCGGATGCAGCCCCACTTGCGAGCGAATAATGCGAGGACCCAGAATTTGCGACTCCAGCACGTGAACCGCTGCAAACAGAATACCGACTTCCGGCACTTGCACCCAGGGATGGCCGCCGATAAGCGCCATCAGCAAAGGGATAATCGCGCCCAAGATGGGGCCCAGCAGGGGAATCAGCTCCATGACGGCCGCCACCACCCCGATCAGAAAGGGATAGGGCAAGCCGATAATCCAAGAGCCCAGCCCAAACGCGCAGCCCACCACCGCCGACAATAACAATTGCCCACGCACGTATCCGCCCACCACCCGGGTTAGGGTGTGCTCCACCGCCAGCACCACATCGCGGCGTGCCGTCGGAACCAGCCGCAAGACGGCCGTTTGCATGCGTTCAGCGTCAAAAAGCCAGTAAATGGTGATAAAGAGGACCAGGGCGCCATCCACCACCCCGCCAATAATGTGGGAGACAATGTTGAAGGTCCTGGACACGACGAACGAAGACACTTTACCGGCATTGGCAAGAATTTTTCCTTCGATGTCTGCCACATTAATATTCACGTCATTGCGGTGAAGCCAGGACAAAAGTCCGGGCGCCAGCGTCGATACATGATTGACATGCTCAGGCACCTTGCGCAGCAAGAGCACAATCTGGCCTGTCATCAGGGTGCCCAGTATGGTGCCGCCCCCCACAATAATAATCACGGCGCCCAGCACCACCAGCAGCACCGCCCAGGCACGATGCCAACGATTGGCAAGGCGATCGACCAAAGGGGCCAGAGTAATGGTAAAAATAATGGCCAGAATAAGAATAAGCACCACACGGCCCAAGCGCGACAGGATGAACCACAACCCATAGATAATGGTGCCTGAGCCCAACACCACCAACACGATGTCACGAATGGCGGCGACTGTCCAGTGAAATGGCTGTTTGCCCGTGTCCGGCATTGTTCACCCTTCCTTTTGTTCATTGTACCGGGATTTCCCGCGCTCTTACAGTATACGGGCGGCGAAGGCGGCTAAAATCGCCCAGTCTGGCGGTAGCAGCCTTCATATAGCTCCGGTACAATAAGCGTTAGTGATAGGAGGTTGGCCCCCTGGACGCCCATTCCCACAGATTGCGCCGCCACGCCCCGGGATCGCATAGCTTGGGCCTGTCGGCAACCTTAATTTTCATTGCCACCCTCATCAGCCGGGTAAGCGGCTTTACCCGCGAAATTGTTATGGCGGCTTTCTTCGGTACCGGGATCGGCACCGACGCCTGGCTGATGGCGTCCGCGCTTCCCAACCTGATGTTCAGCAGCGTCAACGGCGCCATTAACGTCACTGTGGTTCCCCTGATGACAGAAGGCGACGCCTCGCATTCAAGACGATCCATCGAACGGTTTCTTAACGAAGCGTTCACTGCGTTGTTTGTATTGTCCTTGTTTCTGATTGCCTTAGGCGAGATTTTTACCCCTTATATCATTCATCTTATGGCCCCCGGATTTGGCCGCGATCCCGAGGAAGTGCGCCTGACTGTCACCATGACTCGCATTATGGTTCCCACCATCTTCTTTTGGGGAATCTCCGGATTAATGATGGGCGTGCTGCAGTCGCGCGAGGAATTTTTCGCCCCCGCGCTTACCCCGGCCATCATTAATGTGGTCCGCATCGCCGGCATTGTGGTACTGGGGCATTACTGGTTTGGCATCCGCGGGGTAGCCGTGGGCTTTACCCTGGCCGTCATCGCGCAGTTGATTCTGCTGGTGCCGAAAATCAAAGCCATGAAAATCCGTCTTCGCTTTCGCTGGCGCTTTAACCACCCCTTGACCCGGCGCATGGCCGCCATTTCCGGACCGTTTTTCCTAACCAGCTCGGTAGGCTCCATCGGCATCCTGGTCGACCGGATTTTAGCCTCTAATCTCGTGGTGGGCTCCATCGCCGCCCTCAATTACTCCTATGTGCTGGTGCAAGTGCCTATCGGCCTCATCATCTCATCCATGGCCATGCCCATATACACCCGATTGGCCCACCACAATTCCGCCAATGAGATGGATAGTTTTC
>JAJYTS010000129.1 GCA_021792935.1 Bacillota bacterium
GTTGTTGTAAGAGATCGCGCTCGCGCTGTGTCATCGTGAATCACCTCTTCGGAATATTTCTCCCCCAGTATGAGAGACCCGCGATCACGCGCAAAGGTGGGAAGTATTATACGCTCACACCATAGAATAGAATGCGTGGCCAGAGATCCGACACGTGGATATAATGGACCCACTCGTTTGAATAGGGGGCACTTAATGGCTGATGACGCCTATGAAAATCCAAGACTTGCTGCCATTTACGACTTATCGGATCCCGATCGGTCCGACCTAGACGCTTACACGTCCATGGTCCAAGAGTTTGGTGCGCGTTCCGTATTGGACATTGGCTGTGGCACAGGGACACTGGCATGCCGTCTCGCGGCCCAAGGCATTGAGGTCATCGGCGTGGATCCCGCGGTGGCGTCCCTCAAGGTGGCGCAAACAAAACCTTGGGCTGACCGTGTTCGATGGATACACGGTACGGCACAAGATCTCCCAGCCGTAACCGTGGATGTCGTAACCATGACAGCCAATGTGGCCCAGGTATTTTTGACCGATGACGAATGGCAAGAGACTCTTCGGGCCGCTCGGGCCGTGCTACGTCCCGGTGGACGACTAGTGTTTGAAACACGGAATCCCGAAGCCCAAGCGTGGTTAACCTGGAACCGGGAGAATACCTATCATCGTACGGATTTCCCCAAGGTTGGTGTGGTTTAGGGCTGGCTTGACGTGACGGCGGTTCACAACTCTTTGGTGTCTTTCAGGGGGACGTGTATTTTCGAGAGCGATGGTGCTGTCATGACCTCCGAATCAACCTTGCGGTTCAGGACCATGGAAGAGCTTGCCGATTCTCTGAGGGATGCAGAACTGTCTATTGACGCGGTAAGAGAAGCCCCGGACCGACCAGGACTAGAGTGGGTTTTCATTGCACTCCGTCCGGCCACCTAGAGCCTTTGATCAAACCACCATGGCATTACCATGACGCTTGCGCAATATACGCTGGCCCGCAGCGGTGCGCTTTTTTACCTGTCGGCTTCCACCCCATGGAAAATCGGGGAGTTCCTCCCGGAACCGCAGTTCATCATTCAAGGGTCGAAGCGCCAGCCCGTGGCCGTGCTCAATGAATCGGGTGGGGGCGCACAAATAACGCTCAGGTCCGTTCACCATACCCTCCGGGTCACCTATTGGAATCGCACTCCGGGGCCATGGGTCTTCCGATTTACAGTGCCTCCGTGGAACCCCTGACACGCTGCAGCGACGGTTATCGAGGACGCGGCGCCCACTGGGGCGGCTCAGCCCGGAGGGTGGACCTAAGGACCGGCATTATGATGACTGTGGCTTGTTGCAGTAGGCAACTGTTCGTACAGCTCATCAGCGAGATACGGGGGCGTTAGCAGATTATTAACGTACTCAAGCACTGGATCGGAGACTTTGTAGTCAACGCTAAACGCCGGGTTTCCCCCGGCGTCAGCGCAGAACATTATTACCAAACATCACAAACATCCAAAACCCCCAGCACCTATTCCACTGTTACACTTTTTGCCAAATTACGGGGTTGGTCCACGTCATGCCCCCTATACACGGCAGTCCAGTAAGCCAGCAATTGCAGTGGGAGAGATGCGAGAACCGGGCTGAGAAATGGATCGGGTGTTGGAAGCGGCAGCATGACATCGACAGGAAGCTTCCCATGAAGCCTATCGTCGACAACAGCCCATACCTCCGCCCCTCTAGCCTTGGCTTCAAGGATATTGGAAATGCTTTTTTCCGCGATGCCACGCTCGGTCACAATGGCCACCACTGGCGTTCCCTCTTGTATCAAAGCCAAGGTGCCATGCTTCATTTCGCCAGCAGGATAGGCTTCCGCATGGATATAGGCAATCTCCTTGATCTTCAATTGCCCTTCCATGGCTAACGCGTAGTCAATGCCGCGACCAATATAAAACATATCCGATTGATGGGCTAAACGTTTGGCCAACTCTTGAATATGTCCCAGATTCTCCATGGCTCCTTGTCCGAGTGACGGCAACAGTGAGATCTGGCGAACCAATTCAGGCCGGGGAGAGCCACCCTGTTCCGCCAACGCCAATGCCAGCATGGTCAAAACTAGAATCTGACTGGTGTAGGCCTTAGTAGACGCTACCGCGATTTCAAGACCCGCATGGGTATACGCGGCGCTGTCAACTTCCCGCGATAATGTAGAGCCCACGGCGTTGACGATGGCGTAAGTGGGAAATCCCCGCTCTTTCGCCAAAGCGATGCATGCCAAGGTATCCGCCGTCTCCCCCGACTGCGATATCGCCATGACCAAAGTCCCTGATTCCAGCACCGGATCCTGATAGCGAAACTCGGATGCCACCGATACATCCACGGGAATCCGGGCCAGCCGCTCGACTAACGCCTTCCCCACCAATCCCGCGTGATAGGCGCTGCCGGCGGCCACCACTTGAATCCGCCGTATATTCTTCAATCGCGAGGGTTCCAGTCCTAATTCCTCCGGCACGATGCGATCCTCACGGATGCGGCCCAATAGACAGTCACCCCATACCTGGGGCTGCTCCATAATTTCCTTGAGCATAAAATGTGGATAGCCGCCACGCTCCGCCTGCCGGATATCCCAGTCTATCGTCATTAATTGCCGCTGCCGGATTTGTCCCTGCATATCGGTAATCACAACCTGGTCTGGGGAAATAATGGCCATCTCGCCGTTTTCCAGCACTTGCGCGGAACGGGTATGCGCTAAAAACGCGCTGACATCGGACGCGATGTAATTCACGTTTGCGCCCAAACCCACCACCAAGGGACTGGAACGGCGCACCGCCACAATCACATCAGGCTGAGCGGCGGACATGGCTAAAAAGGCATAAGCGCCCTTGAGCCGCTGCTCCACCCGTCTGACCGCTTCCACTAAATCGGTGGTGCCGCCATATTCCTCCAGCAAATGAGGGATAACCTCGGTATCGGTATCGGAGGAGAATTGATGCCCCTGGCTCAAGAGCTCATCGCGCAGTTCCTGAAAGTTCTCGATGATGCCGTTATGCACAATCGCGATAACGCCATGACAATCGGTATGAGGATGCGCGTTCTCATCGGTGGGGCGCCCGTGGGTGGCCCAGCGGGTATGACCAATGCCACAAGGCGCGCCTTCTGGCAGCGTGTCTAAAATTCCTTCCAAAATCCCCAATTTGCCCTTGGCCTTGCGCACAGCGATATGCCCATTCAAGGCCAGAGCGATACCCGCCGAATCATAGCCGCGATATTCCAGCT
>JAJYTS010000130.1 GCA_021792935.1 Bacillota bacterium
ACCTTCCGCTCGCGTCCTTGGGGGTCAATAATAAACACACCAGGGGTGTGGTCAATGGCTCCCTTGGTCACCGCCACGTAAATTTTGTATGCCTTCCAAACTTTTTCCAATTGAGACTTGGGACCCGTGGCAAAAATCATGGAATGCATAGTGCCGTGAACTTTAGAGAACGCCCGCACGTCTGCCACCGACGTCGCTACCGGATTGGCATTGACGGCGACCAACTGCACTTGTGACGCGGCCTTCGCTCCCAACATCTGCTTCGCTCGCACCATTTCCTGACTGGTCAGCGGGCATATGTTGGTGCATTGGCTATCCTGAAAGGCGAGGACTACAACCTTTCCTCGGTACTGCGACAGGGATACCGGCTGTCCAAACTGGTCCGTCAGGGTAAAATTGGGAGCGGGCTTATTCATCGTAGTTCCGGGATCGACGTTCCACGCTGTGGATGACTGCACATGCGCCAACGACGTTGAATATCCGACCTGCCCCGCGGACCTTGCCGACTGTGGCCCACACCCAGCCGTAATCAGCGAGATTAAAGCCAAAAGCCCTATCCACCAAACTCGCTTCACGGCGATTTTCCCCCTTTCCCGGTTTTCGCTACATGCGGATATGACCTGTGACCGCTTCGTGGCTCGGGTCCGTATTACATGGTTAATATTTTGCCTGTGCAAGCCCGGGCTGACAAGGGGGCCGATGGTTCCGCAAACCGGCCGGCAAATCCCGACCCCATTTAGGGTCGATGCCCTGCAGGCGACTTGGCCTTTCTCCTCAAGCGTTGGACGCCACCCGTTTTCCCAGCGGCGTGACCAGCTGGATGCGGAAGATCGACGATTTGGGCGCGATCAGCATATACGAAAAGAAGCAACAACCAAACGGCGCCGGTATTAGGGTCAGTCCCCATGCCGCCTAGTACGCCGAAGTCCTGTCCTATCCACCAGCTTAAAAATACCCATGCCACCGCCAGCCAAAAGAGCGCTCGGCTCTTCGGCCAGATGAAAAACGCGACAGTGAAGAAGGCCAATCCGACCACCAACACGCCGTTCCACAGAGCAGAATTATGCCCCATCCAAGTCGATACCATATACAGAGGAGCGGAAAACACCTCGGGTTGAGGCATCTCCGCCATCCCCCGCACGTATCCGGCCAGGCCACCGTTCCACCATCCGGCTTGGGGCAGTGCCTGCAACAGCGCATTAATCGCGAAGAGGCCCGCCACAGTCCAACGCAGCCAAGTTAGGCCCGCCCCGCTGCGCCACCAGGAGCGCGGCATCAACAGCGCCCATGCGCCTAGCACATAAAGGAGAGCTGACCCGGGAGTACCGGTAAACCAGCCGCCGCCCACCAACATACCGCCCAGACCCTCACCGACAATCCAAACTACGAGACCCCACACCAAGGACACCCACAGCGCCACGCGTTGTCCCTGGAGATGACCCCATAAGAGTTCCAGTCCAATGCCGATCTGGATGAAGATGGTAAAAACATCCAACACTACAGGCGACACTGACCAGGCCGCAATGCCCAGGTGGATAAGCGATGCCACCGGCTTCGGCTGGCCAATAATCAGCGGAGCCAGAAACCCTTGGGTAAATCGGGTAAACATCGCAGGCTGGGCTTGTAAAAATCCATCAATCATCCAGAGGGCGCCTAATCCCTTCATAAGCCACTGGCGGGATAGCTCCGTACGGTCATCGAACCGGCCAGGACTACCGACCCGTTGTCGGTATCCCCTAAGGCGACCAATAATAACCAGCACACCCGCCAGCGCAATTACAACCGCCAACGTCATGTAATAAAGGCGGGCGTACCTGATAGGTGCTAGCCAATGTAATTGAGGCAGCATGGCCTTCCCTCCTCAGTCATCGGCTTGCAACGTAATAAATCGCGGTAGGAGGCCGCACGAGTTAGCCTGACGGGGAAAGATCAACACGGGACGGCAACGGATTGGACGTCACCGATGAGCGAGAAATCATGTACTTAGCGGCCCAAAGCAAGAGCGCGAGGGGGAAGGCGTTGCCCAAATCCGTGCCAGTCCCCGTAAACAAGGTCGCCATCGCTTGAGGGATAACCCATAAAAATGCCAGCCACGCGATTGTCAGCCACCAAATCGGCCCCGGGATTTTCCCGGTCCAATATCCCCATGCCAGCACCGCCATCACAATTACCATCACCAAGTTGACCATCACGGGCGCGTGATATCCCATGGTGATAAAGACATTGTTCAATCGGTCCAATGCGGCTGGTTCTGCCCCGTTCATGCTGACATCACCAAAAATCCCCCCGACCTGTGACGCTGACCAATTATAGGGAAGCACTTGAACTAAGGCCGCTACTGCCCAAAACCCCCCGGCCCAACGGTGAAACGTTGGTCGTACCCACGACGGGTACAAAAGCATAATGGCTCCGACCGCGTAAAACGGTGTCGATCCAGGAGAACCCTCGGGAAAGGCTGGCGATCCGGTTAAAATGCCCCCCATTCCTTCCGCCATAATCCAAACCACTAAACACCATGCCACAACTAGCCACAGGGTGATGCGAAACCATTGGCCTCGCGACGCAATAAGGGCGACGCCCAATGCAATTTCCCACATAGCCAGCAGCGCGGTGGTTACGGGCAGCCCCACGTACCACAGATGTGCCCCGTGCAACATTACAGTGTACAGCCATTTTGGCTGGTTATTAAGCGCATTGGGCCCCAACACGTTGATTGCCAGTGCGGAGGTAAACATGCCAGGCTGAAGCTTTAACAAGCCGGCAACAATCCAGAGGATCCCGAATCCCCACTTAAGAACGCGATACCACGTCTGTGTCGCTTGTTGGGCCACGGCAGCTTGATTCATAGCACTCCCTTCGCAAATAACAATGTTCCAGTGACAATAGTATATCGGGTTTGTTCGATGACGTCAGGCCATCAGTTGTGGCCGTGCTTGTTCATCTGACGAAGCGAGAGCCGGATCGTGTTACACCGTCCGCCTCTCGCCGTTGACCGCCTAGTGTAACTTGCCGGTGAGAAAGAGCCGGGCTTACGGCTTTTTGGTGCCAGACGACGTGCTGGAGAGACGTTGTTTAGCCACAGTGCGTGATGTGGCGCGTCTCGCGGAAGTTAACCCGTCGATCGTTTCTCGGATGCTGAACGGGGATACAAACCTAACGGTCCGACCGGAAACACGTGAACGCATACTGCACGTGGTCGCCGAACTTCATCATTGTGAACAGCGCTCAGAGTGTGGCT
>JAJYTS010000037.1 GCA_021792935.1 Bacillota bacterium
GACAAGCCGGAGAAGAAGGATGCCGGTGCGCCCGGAGGCATGGGTGGTATGGGCGGCATGGGCGGAATGGGCGACATGATGATGTAATTGTTGCCGGGAGGGGCCTTCGGGCCCCTCTTTTTTTATTTCCCGTAAAAGGTTGTAACGTTGTTATCACTGCGAATGGAATTGCCAAATGATGGGGAAGATGTAAAGGAGTCTTGGATGAGGAGGGAAAACGCTTGGAAGTGACAATGGCCCAGCTTATTCAGCTGGCGCCGGAATTAGCGTCGGTGCTGCGCGATGATGTCCGCTCAGGGCAATTGCAGGCGTCGCGCAAGCGGGGTGTCGCTGGGCGGCCTTACGTGCTGCGCACGGAGGATTTAGAGGCCTCGGGACGGGCGGAGTATCGCGAGTTGGCGGAAATGGCGGGCCGGATGCCGGTGCCATCCGCAAGCCGGATAAAGCGAAGTCTGGGAAATTCGCCTAACATGTCGATGCGCCCGGACACCGAGCTTTTTGATATTGTTGAGTCTCAGCATATGATGCTTAAGGATTTAGTTCAAGTGCTTACCCAGGAAATGCGGGGCCGTTATGATCGGCTGGAAAGGCAGCAAATGCAAATGCAGGAACTGTCGTATAAACTGGGGCAGGCTCATCAAGAAATCGGCCGCTTAGAGCGAATGGTGGCTGACCGGAGTTTTTCGCGGGTCGATGAGGCGAAATAGTTTAGCCGACTCAAGTGACTGGGGCGCCTTTGGGGGCGCCCCATTTTGTCGCTGCATTGTCGTCTGGCAGTCAAATCCGGTAATATGGAAACTAATCCGAACGATAGAAGGTGCACGTGATGCGCGAAGGAGAGCCGGTTGTCTTTCCCATTGGGGAGGTTAAGGCTCGAACCGGTCTAACGGAGCGTCGGATACGCTATTATGAAAGTCTTCAGCTTTTGTCGCCGCGCCGCAGCGAGGGGAATCAGCGCTTATATTCTCAGCGGGATATTGATCGCCTCATTCAGATTAAGGAGCTTTTAGATTCAGGGGTGTCCCTAAAAGCGGTACGCAGCCGATTGGTGGACGAGGAAGACGAGGTGGAGCGTGACGCCGACAGTTATTTTGAGGGACGGCGCTTGGTTCATGGAGAGCGCCCGCGACATGGTTCACTATATCCCCTAATTGACCGGGCGTCCATTTTAAGGCGTCTTGAACAGGAAAGAGAGGAGAAAGAATAATTGCAGACGGCTCAAGGCGAGCGGTTGGAAGTGTTGCTGCCCGCGCGGGAAATCCATGCCCGGGTGCAGCGATTGGGCCAACGCATTACTCACGATTACGAGAATAAGGAACTGGTATTAATCGGCATCCTCAAAGGCTCTTTTATATTTATCGCTGATTTGGCCCGCGCCATCGATTTACCGGTGCACGTGGATTTTATGGCGGTATCCTCTTATGGATCTTCCACCAAGTCCTCGGGGGTGGTGCGGATTGTCAAAGACTTGGACAACAGCGTTGAGGGGCGGCATGTTTTGGTGGTTGAGGATATTGTCGATACCGGACTCACGCTGAATTACATATACGGCCATCTTAAAGCCCGGGGCGCGATGTCCGTGAAGATTTGCACGTTGCTGGACAAAGTGTCGCGGCGGCAAGTGGCGGTCCCTGTTCATTACAAGGGGTTCGATATTCCCGACGCGTTTGTTGTGGGCTATGGACTAGATGTAGAGGAACGCTATCGCAATGTAGCTGATGTATGTCAAGTGGTCCGCGACTAATGGCAGGTGGGGTGATAGTACTTGACTTCGGTGCTCAATATAATCATTTAATCGCCCGCCGCATCCGCGAGTGCGAAGTTTTTTGCGAAGTTCTTCCTTGCAACACCACGATAGAAGCTATTCGTGCTAAAGAGCCTCGGGCGCTGGTACTCTCGGGCGGACCGGCCAGCGTTTTCGACCCTGGTGCGCCGCGCCTGGATCCGGCCATCTTGGACTTGGGCATTCCCATATTGGGAATTTGCTATGGCATGCAACTCATGGCCTTCTTGTTGGGCGGCGTCGTGCGCCCAGCCCAAGACCGGGAATACGGGCGAGCGGAAATGGAACGAACCACTTCGGGATCGTTATTCGAAGATGTTCCCCAAAACTCGGTGGTGTGGATGAGCCATGGGGATTTAGTGGAATCGGTTCCGCCCCAGTTTGAAGCGCTGGCGCGTACCAAGAGAACTCCCATTGCCGCCATGGCTTGCCCAAAGCGCAATTTGTGGGCTGTTCAATATCACCCGGAAGTGCATCACACCCCGGAAGGGATGACCATTTTTCGCAACTTCCTTTATAAAATTGCCGGTTTGGCGAAAGATTGGAAACCCGAGAACCTGGTCAAGCGCGGGATTGAGGAAGTACGCACGGCCGTAGGTTCTGGCCGAGCCTTAGTGGCCCTGTCTGGCGGCGTTGACTCCGCCGTAGCCGGGGCTATTGCCCGTGCGGCAATAGGGGACCGGCTTACGGCTGTTTTGATTGACCATGGATTGTTGAGAGAGGGCGAAGTGGAAGAAGTTCAGGACGCCTTTTCCGATATTGATTTGCGGGTCGTAGATGCGCGGGAGCCATTTTTTAAGGCGCTAGTGGGTATCACCGATCCGGAGCAAAAGCGCAAGGTTATAGGCCGGGAGTTCATTCGCGCCTTCGAGCGGGTGCAATCGGAAATCGGGCAGCGTGATGTGCTCATTCAGGGAACGGTCTATCCCGATGTGATTGAGTCGGGCGGGCAGGGAGCGCGCACCATTAAGTCGCACCATAACGTGGGAGGTCTGCCGGAGGACCTCACATTTCATGTGGTGGAACCTTTGCGATGGCTCTTTAAGGACGAAGTGCGGCGGGTGGGGGAAAGCCTGGGCTTGCCGGAGTCGCTGATTTGGCGGCAGCCTTTTCCCGGACCTGGTCTGGCCGTTCGCATTATCGGCGAGGTGAAGGGCGATAAGGTTGAGGTGTTGCGGGCGGCGGATGCTGTGGTCCGCGACGAAATTCGTCGCGCTGGCCTTGAGAGGAGCATTTGGCAGGCCTTTGCCGTATTGCTGGATTTGCGCTCGGTGGGAGTGATGGGCGATGCGCGGACCTATGGATATCCCATTGTTATTCGGGCGGTGGAAAGTCAGGATGGAATGACCGCCGATTGGGTGCGGCTGCCTTATGACTTGTTGGAACGCATGGCGGCGCGCATTGTGGGAGAGGTGGAGTCTGTCAATCGGGTGGTCTATGACATTACTTCAAAACCGCCAGCTACTATTGAGTGGGAGTAAGAGTCCTTCGCGGGCTATGGGTATTCCATCGCTTAATTTTCCGCAATAATTATAGATTGGCGGCGGTTGATTGGCGGCTAACGGGTTGAGATGCTTGGCCACAAATGTGCGGCGCCTTGGCGGGAAATCGGGCATCCAAATGGTAAACGCCATCGTATATTCGAGAACGGATAGAGAACCGCATCCTTAAAGAGAAACCCCCGTTGCCCGGGGGTTTCTCTTCGGGAGAACCGGTCGTGCCTTTAGTCTTGCTGCGGGGCGGAGCTTAACCGGGTTGCCCGTTTGGCAGACGCATGGACATCGCGCGCTTTGAGCGCTTGAATTACTTCCCAGAGGTGGGCCAGCACGAAGACTGAGGCCGCCAAACTCATTCCCATCATCGTGAATGACCGCAACTGCTCCCACCAGACCAGGAAGGCCGAGTTCCAGTGCGATAGCCAAAACGCGGAGCCGCCAATAGCTAGGAAGGGTAGGCTGGCCATCCAGGCCAAGGCTCCTGGTGTCCACCGCGACCCCGGCTGGCGCTGCCAGCATAAGTAGAGCACGATCAGCCAGGAGATGATGAATTCGACAATAACAAGCAGGGGTCCCGTGGGAGAACCAATTCCGCTCAACATAATAATGACCTGCGCTAGACCTTCTAGGGCTGAAACTCCCACAAGCAGCCGGCTTGCGTTCAAGGTCTGGCCAAGACCATGAAAGCGGACGGTTAACGATGCTCCGGGTTCGGCAATGACGGCGATGGTGGCTACGACAATCATCCATATCAGCACGTCGGGAGGACTTTGCAGGGCCAAAATGGCGGATCCCAGTAGTGGAATGCCTGCCAGGATCAGTGTTCCTAATTTGAGAGACGTCCGCGGTAGATAATATTGATCGGCAATGATGGCTGGATCTCCCATGCTCTCGAGGGCCAGCTTTTCGGCGTCCACCACGTCGATTCCGTTTTCTATAAGTTCAGTTTGCTTCATGTCGAGGTGGCTCAGCAATTCACGGCGTACCATACTTGCTCGCCGATTTGACGCAATGGTTGCCGTCGCGCGTTCCACAAACTCAAATTGGGTCATGGGCGACACCCCCTTCTTGGTTCAATACGCGATTGACGCCCGCGGCCATTCCCTTCCATATTGATTCGTCTTGGCGGAGTTGCCGGTGTCCCCGTTCGGTAAGGCGATAGACGCGAACCTCGCGCTGGCCTTCCTCACGGCGCCACTCGCCCACGATGAGCCCTTTTTTTTCTAAATTGTGAAGCAATGGATATAATGTGCCTTCCTGGAGCTCCAACGCGCCATCTGAGACTTGGTTAATCCAGTTGGCGATGCGGTATCCATGTGTCACTTCGCGTTCGAGGGCCTTCAGCACTAAAAGTGCCGGAACCGACTTTACCATCTCTAATCACCCCTTGCTTTCTATCCCTAGACCTCTAGGCCTAAACGTAGCATGGAAGATGATGGGAGTCAAGTCTAGTCGCAAGACGCCCGCGATGGCTGCGGATGTTCTAATGGCGATGGTGACATAGTCATTGCAGGGTGAAGGGTGTTCGTCGCAAGATATGCGGATAATGACGCTGTCGAAGCGGCATCGTTCAGGCATGCATGACACGCTAGGCGGGAAACAGGTCTTCGGGTTGTTGCCCGGTTAATCGCAGGTAAAGGGAGTCAGGGCACAGGTCGTCGTCGTTTGGTCATTCCACCGCGCTGGTATCACTGACGCGCACAGATTCAAAGGTCCGTCGGTCTTCTCAAACTTTGAACTCACCTCGTCCGGTCAAGTCATGGAGGTCAATATATCCACTCGTTTTGTCATCAAACCGGACCCCAATCCGGAACCCCTCACTGGGCTTTACGTCAATGACGCGCCTCATGCCATGACTCCTTTCCTAACAAGCTTGTTACTTTAACCATATCCCCAATCTGGGTTGGCGGCGACCGACAATCGAACGATTGCTCCGCCAATGAGCCGGTAAAGGAATCCGCAGGAAGCTGTCGCGCCCACATCACGGTGCTGCAAGAACCCCTGTCATTTTGCGACGAAAGAGGGCCAACTTCCGTGGCAGTCCCACTGGCTGGCCTCCTGTCTTCCATTCGGGCTTTACTTTGGCGTCAAAGGTAAGGCCTCAAGAAGGAGAGTGGGTCTCCTGGCTCATTGATTTCGATAATCTTGTGCTATCCACGTGACAGGATAGCTGGCCCGGACTTTAGGGAATGATGAAATAGGTTCAGGGCATGTAGAATTTCGCGAACGTTTGATATAGAATTCAAGTGAAATGTTCGGAAAGTGAGTGGACAGTAATGCTGGATCGTTATTCACGCGAGGGCATGAAAAAATTGTGGTCAGATCAGTCTCGCTATGAACGCTGGCTTGAGGTGGAACTGCTGGCGGCGGAGGCTTGGGAACGGCTGGGCCAGATTCCAGAGGGAACCAGCGCGCGTCTTCGTCAGGATGCACGTGTTGACGCGGAGCGCGTCGAACATTATGAGGCCCGCTATCATCACGATATGCTGGCCTTTATTAGTGCGGTAGGAGAAAGTTTAAATGAATCCGATGCCAAGTATATCCACTTTGGATTAACCTCGACCGATGTGGTGGACACGGCGCTGGCATCGCTGGTGACAGAAGCTTTAGAGGAGATTTTGTCTGGTTTGGGGACTCTTCGCGAGGCGGTCAAAAGGCGAGCCTTGGAAAACCGCCAGGTGCCCGTGATTGGCCGCACCCACGGAATGCATGCCGAACCTACCAGCCATGGGCTTAAGTGGGCGCTCTGGTGGTTGGAACTGGGACGCGACCAAGAGCGGATTCTTCGTGCCCAGTCCAACATGGCGGTGATGAAGCTTTCGGGTGCGGTGGGGAATTATGCCAACCTTCCGCCGTTTGTGGAAGATTACGTGGGCGAACAGATGGGTCTCGCTCCCGCGCCGCTTTCCACTCAGGTTTTGCAGCGGGACCGTCATGCCGAGGTGGTGGCAAGTCTCGCGATTTTGGGTGGAACCTTGGATAAAATGGCGACGGAAATTCGCTTATCCCAGCGCACCGAGGTGGGTGAACTGGAAGAGCCTTTTGCCGCGGGTCAGCGCGGTTCATCCGCTATGCCCCATAAAAAGAACCCTATTAAGTGTGAGCAAATATCGGGACTGGCGCGGGTGCTGCGCGGGTTTGTGGTGCCAGCCCTGGAAGATATGGCGCTTTGGTATGAGCGTGACATTTCCCACTCCTCGGTCGAGCGGGTGATGCTGCCGGACGCGACGGCTCTAACCGATTACCTGCTGCGTCAAATGACTCGAATTGTCGACGGATTGGTGATTCATACCGACCGCATGCTGCGCAATTTGACCATGACCGGCGGACTGGTATTTTCCGGCGGGGTATTGCTGGCCCTCGTGGATGCTGGCATGACTCGCGAGGAAGCCTACGATTTAGTTCAGCGGCATGCTTTGGCAGCCAGCCAAGATGCGTCTCAAAGCTTTCGCGAGCGTTTAGAGACGGATTCCCGGATTCAGGATCGGTTGACTTTACCCCAGATCGCGTCCTTGTTCGACGTAAGCCCCTACTTGCGCAACGTGGACGCCATTTACCGGCGCATAGGCCTCATAGACAGCTAAAGGAGCGCGATGATGAACCTTTTATATGAAGGCAAGGCGAAGAAAGTCTACGATACTGGCGACGAAGGGCAAGTACGGATGGAGTTTAAGGATTCGGCAACGGCGTTCAATGGTCAAAAGCGAGGGGAAATCGCGGAAAAGGGGATTGTTAACGCGGCTCTATCGGCGCGTTTTTTCACATGGCTTTCCCAGCATGGCATTTCCACCCATTTTATCGAGCAGATTGACCCGCGAAACTTGCGGGTCGAGCGTCTTAATATGATTGGGCTGGAAGTGGTCGTGCGCAACAGCGTGGCCGGGTCTCTGCACCAACGCACCGGATTGCCCGAAGGCACCGCCCTGGACGTGCCCATCTTGGAGTTTTATTACA
This sequence comes from Bacillota bacterium, assembly GCA_021792935.1. GTDB lineage: Bacteria > Bacillota > Sulfobacillia > Sulfobacillales > Sulfobacillaceae > Sulfobacillus_B. Next base: position 7,234 of record JAJYTS010000037.1, read on the forward strand.
AGAATGACGCGCTAGGGGATCCCTTGCTGAATGACGATCATATTCAGTTGCTGGCGTTGGCCAGCCCCGATTTAGTGGCGCGCCTGAGACAACAGGCGCTTCGCGTCAACCAAGTGCTGCGTCCTTTTTTATTGCGGTGTGATCTGGTGTTGGTCGATTTCAAACTGGAGTTTGGCTGGAACCCGGCGGGCGATTTGGTGTTGGGTGATGAAATTTCGCCCGACACGTGCCGACTATGGGATTCTGTCAGCGGCGAGCGTATGGACAAGGACCGGTTTCGCCGAGATTTGGGTGGAGTGGAAGAGGCGTATCAGGAAGTCTACCGAAGGGTGATGCAGTAATGGCCAGGTTTACCGCCATCGTCACGGTGACGTTGAAGAAAGATATTCTCGACCCCGCCGGCGAGGCCACCGCTCATACGCTTCAGCAGTTAGGCTATCCGGTGGCCGGGGTGCGCCTTGGCCGTCATGTTGCGCTGACCATGGACGCCGCTGATGAAGGGGCTGCCTTGCGATTGTCGCGGCAGATGGCGGACGCGCTGTTAGCCAATCCAATCATGGAAACCTATCAGGTGCAGGTGGAGAGCTTATGCGAATTGGAGTAGTGACTTTTCCGGGGTCGAATTGCGATCAAGATACGCTCGATGCCTTGGATACGCTCGGTGTAGACACGTTAAGGCTATGGTATCGGGACGCGGATTTAGCCGGAGCGGATGCCGTGGTGCTTCCCGGAGGATTCTCTTACGGCGACTATCTTCGCAGTGGAGCTTTGGCGGCCAAGTCACCCATTATGACGGCCATCCAGGAGGCGGTGGTCGACCGGCAACTACCTCTCTTAGGGATTTGCAATGGATTTCAGATTTTGACGGAAGCTGGCTTATTGCCGGGTGGACTGCGCGCGAATCATCATGGTCAATTTCGCTGTGATTGGCAACGGGTCAAGGTGATAGAGGCTTCCCCGTTGTTTCCAGGATTGGAGGCGGGCGAGGTTTTGAAGCTGCCCATTGCCCATGGAGAAGGGTCCTATTATATGGATGAGGAGTCCTTGCAAAGCCTTTTCGCACACGGCGAAGCCTGGTTGCAATATGTGGATGCTGACGGCCAGGCCCAATCTTGGGCCAATCCCAACGGGTCTGTCGCCAACTTGGCAGGGGTTGCGCGGGGTTCGGTCGCCGCGCTCATGCCTCATCCGGAACGAGCTATGATGGACATTTTGGGTTCAGACGACGGCCACCGGTTATTGACGGCTTGGCTTTGCGGTTTGGAGCGGAGGGCGCTTTATGCGAGGGGATGAGGTGGGCTTAAACCCGAATGAGTACGAGAGTATTTGCGGGATCATGGGCCGCTCTCCCAATGACTTGGAACTAGGGCTCTTTGGGGCGCTGTGGTCTGAACATTGCAGTTATAAGAGCAGCAAGGGGCTTTTGGCGCGGTTTGGCCACAGTGGCCCCCACGTGGTACAAGGCCCGGGGGAGAATGCCGGGGTGGTGCGTCTTGATGAGAATCTTGAAGTGGCATTTAAGGTGGAAAGTCATAACCATCCTTCCTATGTTGAGCCGGTGCAGGGGGCCGCAACCGGGGTGGGGGGAATTTTACGGGACATTATCGCCATGGGGGCTCGCCCAATAGCGGTGGCCGATATGCTGCGCTTTGGCACCGATGAAAAAAGTCATGCCATCATGCGGGGTGTGGTGAAGGGGGTTGGGTTGTACGGGAACGCTATTGGCATCCCTACAGTTACCGGTGATCTGGGCGTTTCCGAGACCTATGACGGTAATCCTTTAGTAAATGTACTGGCTGTTGGAGTCCGTCGTTCAGACGCGCGCGTGGGCGCGGGTGGTGCCTGCCCTGGGCAGTGGCTGCTTTTGGTGGGGCAGCGGACCGGCCGCGACGGCATTCATGGCGCCAGCCTTTTGGCGTCACGGGATTTTTCCGGAGGCGATGAGGATCTTCGGCCTACCGTGCAAGTGGGCGACCCTTTTTTAGGAAAAATTTTGATGGAAGCGACTTTGGAAACGGTGTCTCGCGGCCTCGCCGCTGCCGTGCAGGACCTGGGCGCGGCGGGATTGGCCTCAGCCTTAGCGGAGCTTTGCCATCTATCCAAAATTGGTGCTGAGATATGGTTGGAACGCGTGCCTTTGCGTCAGCCGGGACTATCCCCCTATGAGATTATGATGTCGGAAACGCAAGAGCGCATGCTGTTGGCTGTCTCTGAGGAGAACTTGGCCGCGGCTCTGGAAATCTTTAGCCGCTACGAGGTTTTAGCCACGGTTATTGGCCAAGGGTCCGCGTCACAGCGGTTGATTCTTTACCATAACTCACGCATCGAGGCGGATGTTGACCCCGACTGGCTGACGGAGGGAGCTCCGCGACAGACGGTTGACCCATCCTACTGGGACGCATTGGCTAATCAAAGACCCGCCGTTCATCATCCAGCCCCTTCATTGGCCAGGGATTTGCTATTGGATGTGCTGGCCCATCCTGATGTGCGCGATCGCTTTCCCATTTACCGGCAATATGATTCGATGGTGCAAACGGGAACCGTCTATGGTCCCGACCATGACGCGGCCGTGCTTAAGGTGCGCGGTTCCACTCATGGGCTGGTGCTGGCCGTGGCGGGAACGGGCCGCTGGGCCGCCATCGATCCCTATGCCGGGGGCGCTGGCGTGGTGTTGCGGGTGTTGGCGGCTTTGGCCGCTCAAGGCGCGGTGGCTTTAGGCCTCACCGATGGCGTTAATGCCGGCAACCCGCATGTTAAATCGAGCTATGATCTCATGGCGGCGCTGTTTCGAGGCGTATCTGACGCCGCCTTTGCCGCCAATGTTCCCATTACCGGGGGGAACGTCTCGCTCCACAATGAAACCCAAGGGCAGTCGATTTGGCCTACCGTTATGATGGGGGCCTTGGGGCGCCATTCTAATCCCCTCCATCCCATTTCCGAGCATCTTGGCAGGGAGGGCGATCTCATCTATGTGGTCAACCCAGCTCCTCCTAATTGGAATGGCTCGGTGGCAGCCTTTTTGACCACGGGACTTTCTTCCTATCCTCGATGCGACTTGGGAAATGTGGAAAAGCTACTACAGGCTATGCGGGAATGGGTTCTGTCGGGAATCCCCACTTCCGTGCGAACCATCGGCATGGGAGGATTGGCGGCCACTCTGGTTCGCATGATGGCTGTTTCCGACCCGAGTCTGGGTGTGGAACTAACGCTGCCCGACGAAGGGTTTGCTGAGACTGAGCGCTTTTACAATGAGGCGCCCCTGCAATGGGTGGCGATTGTGCGGCCCGACCAGGCCGAGGCCGCTGACGAATACTGGCGGACGGCTGGAGTCAAGATGACGCGGATCGGCATCGTCTCCTCCCAGGATGGGATTCATATAGCCAATCGGCACGATTGGTCGCGGGAAACACTTCTTAGAGCTTGGCGTTCGTTAGACAAGGAGGTCGGCTGGTGAGCCTGGAACTAGGGGAACTGCATGACGAGTGTGGGGTGTTCGGGATTTGGAATGACCCCCACGCGGCCCAAAAGGCCTACTGGGGAACATTCAGCCTGCAGCACCGGGGCCAGGAAAGTGCGGGGATTGCCCTGCTGCAAGGGAGCAACATTCTCGTCGATAAAGGGATGGGGCTTTTACAGGACGCGGTGCAGTTAGGACGGGAGGAGAGCCCCTTCGGCCGCGCCGCCATTGGCCATGTCCGCTATTCCACCAGTGGTGAGTCGAGCGATCTGAATGCCCAGCCCCTCCTCATGCATACCCGTTTTGGGCCTTTGGCTCTGGCTCATAACGGCAATTTGGTCAATCATCGACGGCTTCGGCGTCGATTGGAGAGCGAGGGAGCCATTTTTCAAGGTACCAGCGATAGTGAGGTGTTAGCTCATCTACTGGCCCGAAGCCGAAAACCGGTTCTTACCGAGGCGCTTTTGGAAGCGTCGCAGGCTTTGGAAGGCGGATTCGCCTTTGTATTGCTAACGGTCGAAGGTATTTACGGGATCCGTGATCAGCATGGCATCCGTCCCCTAGTTTTGGGTCATACTCCCGAAGGTGCCCCCGTTCTCGCGTCTGAAACCTGCGCGTTAGATATCGCCGGGGCGAAATGGGAGCGTGATGTGCGCCCGGGAGAGATTGTTCACCTGTCGGATTTGGGATTGGAGAGCCTCTCCTTTTCCACGGGAACGGATTTAAGAGCCTGTGCGTTTGAGGTCATTTACTTTTCACGGCCGGACTCACAATTGCAGGGAGAAAGCATGCATTTGAAGCGGCGGCTTTTGGGGAAAAAGCTGGCGGAAGAGTCTCCTTGCCAGGCCGATGTGGTGGTGGGGGTTCCCGACTCCAGTTTGCCGGCCGCCATGGGATACGCCGAAGCTTCCGGCATTCCCTTCGATTTTGGCTTGGTTAAAAATCGCTATATTGCCCGTACGTTTATTGCCCCCAAGGAGCATTTGCGCTCGCAGGGGGTACGTCTTAAGTTGTCTGCCGTGAAAGAGGTGGTGGAGGGCCGCCGGGTGGCTCTGATTGACGACAGTCTGGTGCGCGGAACCACGTCGCGCCACATTATTCAGTTGCTGAGGCAGGTGGGGGCGCGGGAAGTGCATATGCGCATTGCCTCCCCTCCTTACCTGGAACCTTGCCACTACGGCATCGATACCTCGCGGGCGGGGGAACTGGCTGCCCGCAATCTCTCTTTGCCGGAGTTAACCAAGCTGGTAGGGGCGGATTCGCTAGCCTTTTTGTCCCCTGAGGGATTAACCGACGCTCTGGGATCCAAAGGCTGGTGTATGGCTTGCTTTGGTAAAGGCTACCCCGTCCCTATCCCTCAAGAGGAGGAAGAGAATGCCCGCACCTGACGAAAAAAAGCCCCCCAATAGCTACGCGGCGGCGGGAGTGAGCATCGAGCGCGGCAATGAGGCGGTGCGCCGCATTCGCCCGTTGGCCGCGATGGCCGCGCGCCCGGAAGTGATGGGAACCATAGGCAATTTTGCCGGAGGATTTCGCTTGAATGAGGCAGAATTGCTGGCCGGGGCGGACGGGGTGGGGTCAAAACTGCTATTGGCCCAAGAAATGAACCGGTTTGATTCCATTGGCATTGATTTAGTCGCCATGAACGTTAACGACGTATTAGCGGCAGGGGGCGAGCCCCTCTTCTTTCTTGATTATATTGCCATGGGCCGCGTAATTCCGGAGAAAATTGAGGAATTGGTCGCGGGCATGGCTCGAGGATGTCAGGAGTCCGGCGCGGCGCTTTTAGGGGGAGAAACGGCGGAAATGCCGGAACTTTACCCGCAAGACACCTTTGACTTATCCGGCTTTGCCGTGGGCCGCCGCGTTTTTTCCCCCGCGCGAGCGGCGCGGGAGGGTGACGTGGTGTTGGGATTGGCAAGCTCCGGATTTCACGCCAATGGTTATGGATTAGTGCGGGCCATTGCCAAGCATTCGCGGCTGTCCTGGGACGCCTGCCTTCCGGAATTGGAGCATCGGCCCTTAGGGGAAGTGCTGCTTGCTCCCACAACCATTTATGTCCGGGCCGTGATGGATTTGTGGTCACAATTAAATGTGGGGGCGATGGCGCATATCACGGGCGGCGGGCTTGTGGAAAATGTTCCTCGCACCTTGGAAGGTCTAGGAGCTGTTATTCACCTCGATAGTTGGCCTCGTCCCGCCGAGATGGCGCTATTCCAGCGGTGGGGAGCCATTGAGGAGTCCGAGATGCTGCGCACGTTTAATTGTGGGATTGGATTTACCCTGACGGTGAAGCCCGGTGACGACGTCAGAGCGTGTGCGATTCTAGCCCAACATGGTATTCCTGCCTGGGCTATCGGCACGATAACGGGTGACGCCGGGGTGAGATTCGTATGAGATGGGCTGTCTTGGTTGGGGGCACCGGGTCAAACTTGCGTGCCATTCTTTCACAGAGGCTGCCGGTAAGTTTAGTGATTTCTCACCGGGCAGGCGTCAAAGCCTTGGATGTGGCGAAGGAGTTCAACGTTCCCGCCCGGGTTTTAATCCCACGGGATTATGGTGACCGCGCCGACTATGATGGAGCGCTGAGCGGATTGTTAGAGCGATATGAGATTGAACGAGTCGCCATGGCGGGTTTTTTACGATGGCTTGGAAACGGAATGATTAACCGCTATCGTGGTGCCATTGTCAATCTTCACCCATCGCTGCTGCCTGCCTATCCAGGGCTTCACGCCATTGAGCGCGCTTTTCAGGACAAAGTGCACTGGTCCGGGGTGACGGTCCACTTTGTAGACGAGGGGCATGACACTGGGCCCGCCATTGCCCAGGCACCGGTGCCCCGTTTAATCCACGATTCCCTAGAGGAATTCGCCGATCGGATTCACGCGGTTGAGCATCGCCTCTATCCACGGGCATTAAAGGCGTTGGACGCGGGCGAACTGCGGTGGGAAAACGGCCGCATCATTTATGAGGGGGAAGACCAGCAATGGATGCATGGGCACTAATCAGCGTAAGCGACAAAACGGGGCTGGAATCTTTGGCTCAACATTTGGTGGATGACGGTCTTCAATTGCTGGCGACGTCCAGTACCGCGGCGTATTTAACGAATGCTGGGTTTACCGTGGCGTCAGTGGAGGAATTGACCGGATTTGGCGAGATTCTTGAGGGTCGGGTTAAGACGTTGCACCCCAGCATCTATGCCGGACTTTTGGCTACCGGCCGCGAAGATCATCAAGCGGTGCGCCAGCAACTTGGCGCGCCCGACATCCGGGTGGTGGTGGTGAATCTGTATCCTTTCGAGCGGCACTGGCAAGACCAAGTGTCGGAAGAGCGCTTAATTGAGCAAATCGATATTGGCGGAGTATCGCTTATTCGCGCTGCCGCCAAGAACTATGAGCGGGTATCGGTTTTGGTCTCTCCCAGTCAGTATCCCCCGTTTATGGAGAAGCCCTGGTCGGCGGTGACGGTTGACGATCGCCGCCGGCTGGCCTTGCGCGCGTTTCAGCACGTGGCCTATTATGATGCCATTATTGCCGAGGCACTGAACAGCGGAGACGAGGATTGGCCGGAGCTTTTTGTGCTGGCGGGCCGCCGTCAGGGTACGCTGCGTTATGGCGAGAATCCTCACCAGTCGGGTGCTGTCTACGCTTTTCCCCGGGGAGGCGGGATGGCCAAGGCTCAACTGCTGCAAGGAAAGGCGCTTTCCTATAATAATCTTGCCGACGCGGATACGGCGGTGCGTCTTGCTTATGACTTGGAGGAACCGGCCGCAGTGGTGGTGAAGCACCAAACTCCTTGCGCGGCCGCCATCGCTTCGACCGTGGAGGAAGCTTATGTGAAGGCTCATGACGCGGATCCGGTTTCTATTTTCGGGGGTATTGTGGCCCTTAACCGACCCATTGAGGCAGGCTTGGCACAGCGGTTGACCCAATTATTTTTGGAAGTGGTGGTGGCGCCGGCGATAACTCCGGAGGCGCGGGAAATCTTGTCCGCAAAGAAGAATTTGCGGGTGCTCAGTTTAGAGCCCGGGCAGGTCTCCAATGGTGATATTAAGGGGTTGTGGGGCGGGTTTTTGGTTCAGTCGGAAGATAGATTTGTTCGGGAAATGGGCCAATGGCAGCATCGCGCAGGCCCGCCCCTCTCTTTAGAACATCACTCTGACTTGATGCTGGCCTGGAAAGCCGTTGGGCGGATGAAGTCCAATGCCGTGGTGGTGGTGAAAGATGGCGCCACGGTGGGAGTGGGCGGTGGACATACCAACCGCGTTGATGCCGCCCGCCAAGCCTTGCAACAAGCTGGGCAAAAGTCCCGAGGCGCCATTTTGGGATCGGATGGGTTCTTTCCCTTTGACGATGTCATGCGACTGGCACAAGAGTACGGGATAGCGGTTGTGGTGGAACCAGGGGGTTCGATACGCGACCAGGACTCAATTGAGGTGGCGGAATCAGCCGGAATCACGCTATTAATGACGGGGGAGCGGCACTTTAGGCATTAAAAGGGAGGGACTTTTCATGCGGGAAGCAGTGGTGATAGGGGGCGGGGCGCGTGAGCACGCCTTAGTCAAGAGTCTTTCACAAGCTGGCGCCAAAGTCTGGGCGGCTCCTGGAAATGCCGGCATTGCGCAGGATGCCACGCTTTTGCCTCTTGCCCGCCCTCAAGAATTAGCGGATGCTTTTTTGTCGCGCAAACCCCTGGTGGTGATTGGACCTGAGGTGCCGTTAGCGGCGGGATGGGCGGACGTCTTGCGTGCGGACGGTTTTCCCGTGGTGGGCCCGTCCAAGGCGGCCGCCATGCTGGAAAGCAGCAAGCGGCTTGCCAAAGACATTATGCAGCGGTGCCACATTCCCACCGCCCATGCCCGCGTCGCTTCCAGCGCTGCGCAATTATCCGCGTGGATTCAGGAAGAGAACCACTGGCCGAAAGTTTTGAAGCAAAGCGGCCTGGCGCAGGGCAAAGGGGTTCGCGTCGTTCAAAACCGGGAAGAGGCGGTGGCTGCTCTACAGGAGTGGCGATCCTCCACGGAAATCTGGCAAGACGGAGTTTTGTTCGAGGATTATTTGGAAGGCACCGAGGTCTCGGTTCAGGTGCTGACCAATGGCCGCGATTATGTGTGGTTGCCTTTATCGCGCGATTATAAACGACTGACCCCCGATTCGGCGAGTCCCAATACGGGCGGAATGGGGGCGGTCGCCCCGGTTCCGCTTGAACCCGCCATGGTGAGCCGCATTAACCAAGAGATTTTAGACCCCGTGATGGAGTATCTCTCTCATAGCGGCTTATTGTATCACGGAGTGCTTTATGCGGGACTTATGATTACTCAGGATGGGCCCATGGCGCTGGAATTTAATGTGCGGTTGGGCGATCCGGAGGCTCAAGCGATTATCCCCTCCCTCCAGGTTGATTGGTATGAACTGTGGATGTCGCTGAGTCAAGGAGAATTGCCCACGGTGCCTCCGGCTCAAAGCGCGGCGGTGGCGGTCGTGCTGGCGGCGCCCGGCTATCCGCGAAAACCGTTGACGGGGATGGCGATAAACCTGGGAGGCGATTTGGAGGGCACCGTGGTGTATCATGCTGGCACGGTTCGGGTGCAGGACGGGTGGCAAAGCCATGGTGGTCGAATATTAACGGTGGCGGGAATCGCCAAAAGTTTGGCGGAGGCGCGGCGTTTGGCCTATCAGCGGGTATCGGCCATTGAATTTCCCGACAGTTACCACCGTCCTGATATCGGGGAGCTAATCTTCTAGTCCAAGGTACAAAGGCTAAGAGGTTGATTTCGATAAGGAAGGATTTGGATTGGTAGGGGTGGCGCGTCCAGGGAATCCTGCCTCTCGGGGGTGCACACATGAATTACCGAGGTGCGGGTTTGGCGGTGAGCTTATGCGCTATATTGCTGGGGGGATGCAGCATTAGTTTGGGGTCGCCGTCTCCCCAACCGGGAACCTCTTCCTCCAGTCATAGCGGGGGATCTTCTAAGTCCGGGGGGAGTAGCGGAGGGGGCTCAAGCTCTGGCGGTTCCAGTTCTTCTTCTGGATCGGAACCCTCTTTGGAAGTGCAAAAGGCCGTGCGCGACGAAATGGAGACGCCTCGCATGCAAAAAATGATTGCGCAGACCATTTCGTCTACTCAATTGGATCAGGCGCTCATGACGCCCGCCGGACAAAGCGTTATGGAAAAGTCTCTCATGATGGTAATGTCTAGCCCCAGTTTCAAAAAGCAGTTGGAATCGGAAGTGAGCGGCGCCATGTCGTCGTCGAAAATGACGAGTTTGCTGGATCAGGCGGTCCGTTCCTCCCTCATGAAGATGGTTAGCAGCAGCGGGAGTTCATCGTCGGGGGGCGGTGGGGGCTCATCGTCCGGCAGCAGTAGCAGTGGGGGTGGCGGTTCATCGTCGGGGGGCGGTGGCGCGGGAAGCGGCGGTTCCGGAGGTGGTACCGGAACGACGGGATAGCGTTGTGGAATCTGGTAAACACGGGTCTCGTTTGCCGATGGCAGTCTTGGACGATTATGGTAAATTTAAAAGAAATATCGCTCCAATCTGTCAAGAGGAGATGGGATTATGCCGCGGTGGCACAATAAACACCCACAAAGTGAGGACATTGTTCTCAATCCGTTGTATGCCAGAGCGGGGGAGGAACGTGTACCTCGCTTTCGATTAAATCAGCACGGTATTTTGCCGCAAACCGCCTATCAGATTGTGCACGACGAACTGGCGCTGGATGGCAATGCCCGTTTGAATTTGGCCACGTTTGTCAGTACCTGGATGGAACCGGAAGCCCGGCAATTGTATGGTGAGGCCGCCAACAAAAACATGATAGACAAGGATGAGTATCCCCAGACCGCCGCCATCGAGGATCGATGCGTCCGGATAATGGGGAACTTATGGCATGCGCCCGATGCGCAGCAGGTGTTAGGGGTATCGACAACAGGGTCTTCGGAAGCTTGCATGTTAGCTGGGCTGGTGCTGAAGCGCCGCTGGCAGAATTCGCGGCGGGCAGCGAAAAAGCCTGCGAGCAACCCCAATATTGTCTTCAGTTCGGCCGTGCAGGTGGTCTGGGAGAAGTTTGCCAATTATTTTGAAGTGGAACCGCGCTATGTGGACGTCACCGCTGACCGGCCGCATCTGACGGCGGAAGGAGTGGTGGAGGCGGTTGACGAGAACACCATTGGGGTTGTCCCGGTTTTAGGCGTTACCTACACCGGAGTATATGAACCGGTGTCGGAAGTGGCGGCAGCTCTCGATCACGTCCAATCCGAGCGCGGCCTCGACGTGCCTATTCATGTGGACGCCGCGTCCGGGGGATTTGTGGCCCCCTTCTTGCAGCCCGAGTTAGCCTGGGACTTTCGGGTCCCGCGGGTTGTCTCCATCAATACGTCGGGGCATAAGTATGGTTTGGTTTACCCGGGAATCGGCTGGGCGCTGTGGCGCGCCGCCGCCGTGGTTCCTAAAGACCTCATTTTCGAAGTGTCCTACTTGGGAGGCAATATGCCGACCTTTGCCTTAAACTTTTCCCGGCCAGGCGCTCAAGTGCTGCTGCAATACTATAATTTCTTGCGGTTAGGATACGAGGGGTACCGACAAGTGCAAAAGGCTTGCCAGGAGGTGGCTCGTTTCTTATCGGGGGAAATCGCCGGAATGCCTTCCTTCGAGCTTTTGAGCGACGGATCCGATATCCCGGTGTTCGCCTGGCGGATGAAACCGGGTGCGGAAAAAAACTGGGACTTGCATCATCTGTCGCATCTGATGCGGGAGCGGGGATGGCAAGTGCCCGCCTATCCTCTGCCTCCTAATCTTCAGGATATCTTGATCATGCGGGTGGTTGTGCGCAACGGTTTTTCCATGGATCTGGCGCAGCTATTTTTAGATGATTTGAAGCGGGCCGTTGAGTATTTAAAAAGCTTGGAGCGCCCCATGCCAAGCGTACAGGAGGCACAGGTGGCTTTTCACCATTAAAATAAGCCTTTTATCGCTTGCTAGACCCATGCAAGATTTGTAAGCTAAAGCGGAATGGCGTCTTGCCGGTCGCAATCGAGAGGAGGCTGGCGCGGTTATTCGCGCGTGACAACAGATGAATGCACGATTAAAGAATGATGAAACAGACTTTTTATGTCGAGCCATTTTAAGCTTGGATACTGAAGAGGAGTGCTATGCTTTCTTTGAGGATATTCTGACCATTGGTGAGATACAATCAATCGCGCAGCGGCTGGCGGTCGCTCGCATGTTGGACGCTGGCCAGACTTACGAGGATATTGAACGAATCACGGGCGCATCGTCCGCCACAATTTCGCGGGTGAAGCGATGTCTCACTTTTGGTGCGGACGGCTATCGGTTGGTGCTTGACCGCTTAAGCGACTGACAAGATGGTTTTCTCTGATGTAAAAGCGCTCGCTCCTGGCGGCATGCGGCGCTTTTTCTTTTGCCGCGCTGCGTTGTCGGTGACACTAGACTTTTTCCGCAATCCCAGGCATAGTAGTGATATAATGCGTTAGCGCGGTAAAGGAGAGAACAATCGCCGTGGATGTGTTGGGACGCCTGCAGGCCATAGGC